>JAGWPH010000110.1 GCA_028870615.1 Betaproteobacteria bacterium | reverse complement strand
TTGCCGGGAACTGGAAGATGCAAGGCTCCCTGGCGGAGAATTCGGCGTTGCTTCAGTCAGTGTCCGCAGGAGCAGACACATTGCCCACGGTTTCCATGGCGGTCATGGTGCCGTTTCCCTACCTCGCCCAGGCACAGTCCATCCTGACGGGATCTCGTTGTGCCTGGGGCGCCCAGGATGTCAGCGAGGAGCTGTCTGGCGCTTTTACTGGCGAAGTTTCGGTGGCCATGCTCCTGGACATGGGATGTCGCTATACCATCGTGGGCCATTCCGAGCGCCGGGCGCGTCACGCCGAAACCGATGCGCGAGTGGCAGCCAAGGCGCGCGCGGCTATCGAAGGATCCATCATTCCCATCATCTGCGTTGGCGAAACGCTGGCCGAGCGCGAAGCAGGACATACCCTGGCCGTGGTGCATCGGCAGTTGGATGCCGTACTGGCGTGCGTGGGAGTGCATCGGCTGGCCCAGGCTGTTTTGGCCTATGAGCCCGTTTGGGCCATCGGAACCGGCAGGAGCGCCACTCCTGAACAGGCCCAGGAAGTCCATGCCGCGCTACGCTTGCGGATTTCAAATGCCGATTGGGTGGTAGGCGCCGGGCTTCAAATTCTTTACGGAGGTAGCGTCAAACCATCTAACGCGTTAGAATTGATGGGATTGCCTGATGTAGACGGCGCTTTGGTAGGCGGAGCTTCACTGGTGGCCGACGATTTCATGGCTATCGGGCGGGCTGCGGCAACAGCCTGAACAGATTGGAGATTTGGGGACACAAATGTTGGAAACTGCGGTGTGGTTGGTGCATGTGGCGGCGGCGGTGGGTATCATCGGACTGGTATTGATCCAGCATGGCAAAGGGGCTGACATGGGGGCCGCTTTTGGTAGCGGCTCGGCGGGTGGCCTGTTCGGTGCGTCGGGCGCAACCAATTTCCTGAGCCGTAGCACAGCGGTCCTGGCGACTGTATTTTTTTCGACCAGCCTGCTGTTGACCTGGTATTCGGGACACAGCACAGTCGCTGCCAGCGTCATGCAACAATCGGAGTCTCGTGCACCTGCTGCATCGGTGCCTGCCGCGCCGGCACCTGTTGCCCCCGCAGCACCTGATTCAAAGTCCTCAGAAATACCGAAGTAACAGTTTTTTACCCGAAACCGCGGGTTTCGGGGAACGCCTCTTTTGATTGTGCCGATGTGGTGAAATTGGTAGACACGCCGTCTTGAGGGGGCGGTGGCGAAAGCCGTAGCAGTTCGAGTCTGCTCATCGGCACCATATATATTGACGAGAACGCAATGGTGCAAAATTATTTGCCGGTACTGCTCTTCATCCTCGTGGGCTTGGCGGTGGGTGTCGTGCCGCCGTTGCTGGGTAAATTGCTGGCACCCAGCCACCCGGACCCTGAAAAAAATTCTCCCTACGAGTGCGGTTTCGAAGCCTTTGAAGACGCACGCATGCGCTTTGATGTGCGCTATTACCTTGTCGCCATCCTGTTTATTCTGTTCGATCTCGAAATTGCTTTTCTTTTTCCCTGGGCAGTGGTTCTGAAGGACATCGGACTGTTCGGCTTTGTGGCGATGCTGGTATTTCTGGCCATCCTGGTCGTGGGTTTCATTTACGAGTGGATTAAGGGTGCGCTGGAGTGGGAGTGAGCCAAACTTTGAAATCCTTCTCAGGAGGTTGTCATGGCGCTTGAGGGCGTACTGAAGGAAGGATTTGTCACCACAAGTCTTGATACCGTTATCAACTGGACCCGCACGGGCTCGCTCTGGCCCATGACGTTTGGGCTGGCGTGCTGTGCCGTGGAGATGATGCATGCCGGGGCTTCACGCTACGACCTGGATCGTTTCGGCATCGTTTTCAGGCCCAGCCCGCGTCAGTCCGATCTCATGATTGTGGCCGGTACGCTGTGCAACAAGATGGCACCGGCCCTGCGCAAGGTCTACGACCAGATGGCTGAACCGCGCTGGGTCCTGTCCATGGGGTCCTGTGCCAATGGTGGCGGCTACTATCATTATTCCTATTCGGTGGTTCGTGGTTGCGATCGGGTGGTACCGGTGGACGTGTATGTGCCCGGTTGTCCTCCCACGGCCGAAGCCCTGTTGTTTGGCCTGATCCAGTTGCAGCTCAAAATTCGTCGTACCACCACGATTGCGCGCGTTGCCTGATGAACACGTCCTCTTCACTGGAAACCCTGTCCCAAACGCTGGCTGACGTTCTGGGGGAAGCAATGCTCTCACAACACATCCGGCTCAACGAACTGACCTTGACCGTGCGTGCCGACCAATGGCTGACCGTGGCGCAACACCTGCGCGACACCCTGAAATTCGAGCAACTCATTGACTTGTGCGGGGTGGATTATTCAACTTATCAAGGCTGGACCGGGCGCCGTTTTTGCGTCGTCGCGCACCTGCTCTCCGTTACCCATAACCGACGGGTGCGCATCAAGGTGTTTGCGGACGACGACGGGCAACCCCTGGTGGATTCGGTGGTGTCGGTATGGCCCGTAGTCAACTGGTTTGAGCGCGAAGCATTCGACCTTTTCGGGATCGTGTTCAACGGCCACCCTGATTTGCGTCGGATCCTGACGGATTATGGTTTTGTGGGCCATCCCTTCCGCAAGGATTTCCCGATTTCAGGAAATGTTGAGATGCGCTATGACCCCAAGCTGAAACGGGTGATCTATGAACCCGTATCAATTCTCCCGCGCGAGATCGTCCCACGCACGATTCGGCCGGAACATTATGGGGACACCGAACGCCATGGCTGAAATTCGCAACTACACCATGAATTTCGGGCCGCAGCATCCGGCAGCACATGGTGTGCTGCGTCTTGTGCTGGAGTTGGACGGCGAAGTCATTGAGCGGGCCGACCCGCATATCGGCCTGCTTCACCGCGCCACGGAAAAACTGGCCGAGACGCGTACTTATCTGCAGACAGTGCCTTATATGGACCGGCTGGATTATGTGTCCATGATGTGCAACGAACACGGCTATGTGTTGGCGCTGGAAAAGCTTCTGGAACTGGACGTCCCGTTGCGAGCCCAATATATCCGCGTCATGTTCGATGAAATTACGCGCGTCCTGAATCATCTTCTGTGGCTGGGTGCGCACGCGCTGGATGTGGGGGCCATGACCGTATTCCTGTATGCCTTTCGCGAGCGCGAAGATCTCATGGACTGCTACGAAGCTGTGTCTGGTGCGCGCCTGCACGCGGCTTACTATCGTCCCGGCGGGGTTTACCGCGATCTGCCTGATCGCATGCCCCAGCATCTGGTGGACAAGGAGCGCAAAGGGCGCTCGGAGAACAAGGCGCGGCGCCTGAATGAAAATCGCCTGGGTTCACTGCTGGATTTCATAGAGGATTTCACCCAACGCTTTCCCGGGTACGTGGATGACTACGAAACGCTTTTGACCGACAATCGCATCTGGAAACAGCGCACTGTCGGGATTGGCGTTGTTTCGCCCGAACGCGCGCTGGCTCTGGGGTTTACCGGTCCCATGTTGCGCGGTTCGGGGGTGGAGTGGGACTTGCGAAAAAAACAACCGTACGAAGTCTACGGCGACCTGGATTTCGACATTCCCGTCGGGGTCAATGGGGATTGTTACGACCGTTACCTGGTGCGGATGGAAGAGTTTCGTCAATCCAATCGTATCATCAAGCAGTGTGTGGATTGGCTGCGGCGCAATCCAGGACCGGTAATCACCGAAAATCATAAGGTGGCCCCGCCGGCACGAACCAAGATGAAAGAGAACATGGAAGAACTGATTCACCATTTCAAGTTCTTCACTGAAGGATTCCATGTGCCGGCAGGCGAAGCATTGGCCAGTATCGAAGCGCCTAAAGGCGAATTCGGGATCTATATTGTGTCTGACGGAGCCAACAAGCCGTATCGCCTCAAGATTCGGGCGCCTGGTTTTGCCCACCTGGCCGGGCTGGACGAAATGTGCCGGGGCCATATGATTGCCGACGTGGTCGCCATCATCGGAACCCAGGACATCGTGTTTGGAGAGGTGGACCGCTGATCATGCTGAGCCCGCAATCGAAACAACTGATCGACCGCGAAATTGCCAAGTACCCTGCAGATCAGAAGCCGTCGGCCATCATGTCTGCACTGCGCATTGCCCAGGACGAACATGGCTGGTTGCCCAAGGAAGTCATGAACAGCGTGGCGGAATACCTGGGCATGACCGCCATCGCCGTATACGAAGTGGCCACCTTTTACGAAATGTACAACCTCAAGCCCATGGGTCGGCACAAGATCACGGTCTGTACCAATCTTCCCTGTGCCCTGTCCGGTGCTACCGACCTGTGCGACAACCTCAAGCGTCGGTTGGGAATCGGTTTTAACGAAGTCACCCCGGACGGTGAATTCAGTCTCAAGGAAGGCCAGTGTTTTGGCGCCTGCGGTGATGCACCGGTGCTATTGGTCAACAACTACGACATGCATTCCTTCATGGATGAAGAAAAAGTGGAAGCGCTCCTCAAGGAGTTGAAGTCATGACCCAGGTGATTTTGGGAGGTCTCGACGGTGAGCGCACCTGGCGACTGGCCGAGTACGTCCAGCGCGGGGGCTATGAAGCCTTGCGCAAGGTTTTGTCGGACATGACGCCTGAACAGGTCATTGACGAAATCAAGAGATCTGCGTTGCGTGGGCGAGGGGGCGCCGGCTTTCCTACCGGACTCAAATGGACATTCATGCCCAAGAACTATCAGGGTGAAAAATATATTGTCTGCAATTCGGATGAGGGCGAGCCGGGCACTTTCAAGGACCGCGACATTCTGCGCTACAACCCCCATGCCCTGATCGAAGGAATGATTATCGCGGCTTACGCCATGGGAACATCGCGTGGCTACAATTACATTCACGCTGAAATCTGGTCGACCTATTTGCGATGCGAGGAAGCTCTCGAGGAGGCGCGGGAAGCGGGTTTTCTGGGCCGGAACATTCTGGGTTCCGGGTTTTCTTTTGAACTCTTCAATCACCATGGCTACGGCGCTTACATCTGCGGCGAGGAAACTGCACTGCTGGAATCCCTCGAGGGCAAGAAAGGCCAGCCGCGCTACAAGCCGCCCTTTCCAGCCAACTATGGACTGTATGGCAAACCCACCACCATCAACAATACGGAGACCTTTGCCAGCGTTCCCTGGATTATTCGAAATGGTGGCGAGGCATTTCTGGAGCTGGGCAAGCCCAACAACGGCGGTACCAAGATTTTTTCAGTCTCGGGCCATGTTACCCGTCCCGGGAACTACGAAGTCCGGCTCGGGACACCCTTTGCCCAACTTCTGGAAATGGCCGGAGGCATGCGCGGTGGGCGCAGGATCAAGGCCGTGATTCCCGGAGGCTCGTCCATGCCGGTGTTGCCCGGCGAACTCATGATGCAGACCGACATGGATTACGATGCCATCGCCAAGGCCGGTTCCATGCTGGGTTCGGGTGCGGTCATCGTGATGGATGAGACCACCTGCATGGTGCGCGCCCTGGAACGCCTGTCGTATTTCTATCATGAAGAATCCTGCGGGCAATGCACGCCGTGTCGCGAGGGAACCGGTTGGCTTTATCGCATCGTAAATCGTATCGAACATGGGAAGGGAAGGGCTGAAGACCTCGATCTTCTGTTGTCCCTAAGCGACAACATTCAGGGTCGCACCATCTGTGCTCTGGGGGATGCCGCTGCGATGCCCGTTCGCAGTTTCGTCAATCATTTCCGTTCAGAGTTCGAACACCATATCACCCACAAGCGGTGCCTGGTGAATGCGCCCCAACGTCAGGAAAAGGTAGCGTAAGTCATGGCATTGCTGAATATCGAAATTGATGGGCAACCCACTCAGGTGGAAAGCGGGCGGACCGTGATGGACGCCGCCAAACAGTTGCGCATCAAGATCCCCCACTTCTGTTATCACCGCAAGCTGTCCATTGCGGCCAATTGCCGCATGTGTCTTGTACAGGTGGAAAAAGCCCCCAAACCGTTACCGGCCTGTGCCACCCCTGTCACGGAAGGCATGAAAGTCCAGACCCATTCCGATTACGCCATCAAGGCACAAAAAGCCGTGATGGAGTTTTTGCTGATCAACCATCCGCTCGATTGCCCCATTTGTGATCAGGGGGGCGAATGCAAACTGCAGGATATCAGCGTGGGGTATGGTGGGGTGGCCTCACGTTACCGTGAAGAAAAGCGCGTAATCTCCAACAAGGACCTGGGTCCGCTCATTTCCACAGACATGACCCGCTGCATCCTGTGTACACGCTGTGTGCGCTATGGTCAGGAAATCGCCGGCGTTATGGAACTGGGTGTGGGAGGACGGGGCGAGTATTCCGAAATTCTGGCATTCATGGACCTGACGGTGGATTCCGAAGTATCCGGCAATGCCATTGATCTGTGCCCGGTGGGCGCCCTGACCAGCAAACCCTTTCGTTATACCGCACGTTCCTGGGAGTTGACCCGTTATCCATCGGTCAGTCCGCACGATGGACTGGGTTCCAACCTGGAGGTACAGGTCAAGCAGAATACCCAGGTGGCCCGGGTGTTGCCCAGGGCCAACGAAGCCATCAATGAATGCTGGCTCTCCGACCGCGACCGCTTTTCCTACCAGGCGCTCCGCAGTGAAGATCGCCTTGCCCGACCCATGATCAAGCAGGATGGGCAGTGGGTAGAGACGGGTTGGGCCGAGGCCCTGCAGGTGGTGGTGGATGCCTTCACCAAGGTGCGTAACGCCCATGGCAGCGAGGCGCTGGGTGCTCTGGTGAGCCCCCATCAAACCCTGGAGGAACTCTACCTGGCCCAGAGGCTGATGCGCGAACTGGGGTCGCACAATATTGATCACCGCACCCGGCAAACCGATTTTTCGCTCGACGCGGTGCAGCGCGGTGCGCCCTGGTTGGGTGTACCGGTGGCCCGTTGGTCTCACCTCAAATCCTGCCTCATCATCGGCAGCACCCTGCGCCAGGAACAACCGCTCCTGGCCGTACGCCTGCGCCGTGCGGTAACCATGGGAGCCCAGGTCCATCTCATCAATCCGTTCGTGGATGACCTGGCCATGCCGGTGGCCCGACAGTTGATCGGCACCCCCAGCGAGATGCCGGGATTGCTGGCTCAAGTGCTGCAGGCCGTGGCCCTGCGTCAAGGGCAGCCTGTCCGTGAAGCATTGCAGCCGATGCTGGGAGGGCAGCCTTCCGCAACGGCGGACCAGATCGCCGAAAGTCTGTTGCGTGATCCGGCGCGAGCGATCTTTCTGGGGCACCTGGCGCAGCACCACCCGGCATACGGCACGCTCTACGCGCTGGCGGAGGAGTTGGCGCGATTACTGGATTGTCCCTTCGGGATCCTGGGCGAAGCCGCCAACAGCGTGGGCGCAACGCTTGCTGGTGCCGTACCGCATCGCGGCCCCCTTGGGATCTCATCGGCTTGCGGGCTCGACGCGCAAGCCATGTTACGCACCCCGCGCAAAGCCTATTTGGTGATGGGGCTGGAACCGCAACTGGATTGTGCCGATCCATCCATGGCGATGGCGGCCTTGAAGTCTGCCGACTTTGTTGTCGCCCTGTCGGCATTCAAAGGGCAGGCCGAAGACTGGGCCACGGTGATTCTGCCCATCGCACCCTTCACAGAAACCGCTGGGACCTTTGTCAGCATGGAGGGTCGCGCCCAATCCTTCAACGGTGTAGTGGCCCCCAAAGATGATGCCCGTCCGGCATGGAAAGTATTACGGGTACTCGGAAATCTCTTCGAACTCTCCGGTTTTGAGTTCGAGTCTATTGAAGAAGTGCGGACGGAGATCTCCCCGGACCTGGCATTGGTGGCTGGCCAATCCGGGGACAACGGGTTGTCCGGAGTGCCCAAGCTTAAAATTCGTGCTTCACTCGGGACCATCGAGCGGATCGGCGAAGTACCCCTGTATCATGCCGACCCATTGGTGCGCCGTTCCCCGGCACTGCAAGCCACGCGGTTGGGCAGTACTTTGCAAGTCACGATCCACCCCCAACTGGGTGCGCGTCTTGGCCTTTCCTCCGGGCAACTGGTTCGGGTGCGCCAGGGCGAGGGGGTGGCCGAGTTGCCTCTGGTATTTGACGCAAGCGTCCCGGATGGGTGCGCGCGCATTCCTGCTGCGCACCCTGCCACGGCCGGATTGGGGGACGCATTGGGTACGGTTTCCCTGGAGGCTTGCGCATGATGGTTTCACAAGCAGTACAGGAGTTTTTTGGCCCATTTTGGCCGACTGTCTGGGCGCTGGTCAAAATTGTGGCCATCGTCTTGCCGCTGATGGGGGTCGTCGCCTATCTCACATTGGTTGAACGCAAAGTGATTGGCTACATGCAGATTCGTATTGGCCCCAACCGGGTGGGCCCTTACGGGCTGTTGCAGCCCATCGCTGATGCCATCAAGCTTTTGATGAAGGAAATTGTGGTCCCAAGCGGTGCCAACAAGTTTCTCTTTGTGTTGGGCCCGGTGCTCGCCATCATGCCGGCGCTGGCAGCCTGGGCGGTAATCCCCTTCAACCCCGAGCTCGTGCTGGCCAACGTTGATGCCAGTTTGCTCTATGTTATGGCGATCACCTCGATGGGCGTATACGGCGTGGTGATTGCCGGCTGGGCGTCCAACTCCAAATATGCGTTCCTGGGCGCACTGCGTTCTGCAGCCCAGATTGTCTCCTACGAAATTGCCATGGGGTTTGCGCTGGTGACAGTGCTGATGATGTCACACAGTCTTAATCTGGTGGAGATCGTCAAGGCGCAACAAGGTGCGTTGGGACTGCTGCAGTGGAACTGGATTCCGTTGCTGCCCATGTTCGTGATCTACGTCATCTCGGGCACTGCTGAAACCAACCGTGCTCCGTTTGACGTGGCAGAAGGCGAATCTGAAATCGTCGCCGGGTTTCATGTGGAATATTCCGGCATGACCTTTGCCATTTTCTTCCTGGCTGAATACGCCAACATGATTTTGATTGCGGCATTGACATCCATCATGTTCATGGGAGGCTGGCTGTCCCCGTTACCGTTCCTGCCGGACAGCATCTTGTGGTTGTTTGCCAAGATGAGTTTTGTGTTGTTTCTGTTTTTGTGGTTCAGAGCCACTTTTCCGCGTTACCGGTACGACCAGATCATGCGTCTGGGTTGGAAGGTGTTTATTCCAGCGACCCTGGTGTGGCTGGTGCTGGTAGCTGCGTTGATGCAGGAACCATTACGCGGTTTGCCTGTGCTTAACATCTGGTTCCATTGATCGAGGATTTGCCATGGGTGCCATCAAGGAATTCGTTAAAAACTGGACGCTCACCGAACTCTTCAGGGGGATGAGTGTGACGGGCCGCCATTTTCTGGCGCGAAAAATCACCGTATTGTATCCCGAGGAAAAAACGCCCATATCACCGCGTTTTCGCGGGCTGCATGCGTTGCGCCGCTATCCCAACGGCGAAGAACGCTGCATTGCCTGCAAGTTGTGTGAAGCGGTCTGTCCTGCCATGGCCATCACCATCGAATCGGAACAGCGTGCCGATGGCAGCCGTCGCACCACCCGCTATGACATCGATTTGTCCAAATGCATCTTCTGCGGATTCTGTGAAGAATCCTGCCCCGTTGATTCGATCGTGGAGACGCGAATTTTTGAATATCACGGCGAACAACGGAGCGATCTTCTGATGACCAAGGAACGGTTGCTGGCTGTGGGGGATCGTTATGAAGCCCAGATAGCAGCCGATCGTGCCGAAGACGCACGTTTCCGATAAGGAACGCCAAGGTGACTGATTTTTCCGTACTGATATTTTCCGGCTTCGCACTGGTGTTGCTGGCTGCTGCTGCGGGCGTGATTACGGCGCGTAACCCGGTCCATGCGGCGCTGTTCCTGGTGCTGGCATTTTTCAACGGTGCTGGTTTGTGGATGATGCTGGAGGCCGAGTTTCTGGCGATCGCCCTGGTGCTGGTTTATGTAGGTGCGGTGATGGTGTTGTTCCTGTTTGTGGTAATGATGCTGAATGTCGATCTTGAACGGCTGCGCGAAGGTTTTTGGAAGCATCTGCCTCTGGGCGCGGGGGTGGCCGTGCTGATGGTGGGGGAAATGGTGCTGGTCGTGACCAGCAGGCAATTCGTCAACTTGGGCGCAAATATTGCACCTGCCGCGGAAAACGTCAGTAATACCCGGGAGTTGGGGCTTGTGCTGTATACCGATTATGTCTACCCCTTCGAACTGGCTGCAGTCATCCTGCTGGTGGCCATCGTGGCGGCCATCGCCCTGACGCTGCGGCGACGCAAGGATTCCAAGCATATGGATCCGGCGCAACAGGTTCGCGTCAAGGCGGCCGATCGGCTTCGTATCGTGGCCATGCGCGTCGAAAAGGACCATTGATGATCAATCTGACCGATTACCTGATGCTGGGCGCCGTGTTGTTTGCCATCAGCGTGGTGGGCATTTTTCTCAATCGTAAGAATCTCATCATTCTTCTGATGTGCATCGAACTGATGCTGCTGGCCGTCAATCTCAATTTTGTGGCGTTCTCCCATTACCTACACGATATGGCAGGGCAGGTCTTCGTGTTTTTCATCTTGACCGTCGCGGCTGCAGAGTCCGCCATCGGTCTTGCGATTTTGGTCGTGCTGTTCCGAAACATCCACTCCATCAATGTGGATGATCTGAACAGCCTCAAGGAATGATCCTCCATGAGCATGTTTAGCCTATATCTGCTGGTTCCCCTGGCACCCCTGGGGGGAGCCGTCCTGGCTGGCCTGTTTGGCAAGGCTCTGGGGCATACCGGAAGCCATGTTGTTACCACTCTGGGGGTGGCCATCTCCTTCGTGGCATCCATCGTGATTGCCCAGGACGTCTATGCAGGCCATATATTCAACGGCACGGTCTATACCTGGCTGACGACAGAGGATATCTCGCTGGTTGTGGGATTCCTGATCGACCCCCTTACAGTGACCTTGATGTTGGTAGTGACCTTTGTGTCATTGGCGGTGCATGTCTACACCATTGGCTATATGCACGATGATCCAGGCTATCAACGCTTCTTCAGCTACATCTCGCTATTTACCTTTTCCATGTTGATGCTGGTCATGGCCAACAATTTCCTGCAGCTGTTTTTTGGCTGGGAAGCCGTCGGACTGGTGTCATATCTGCTGATCGGTTTCTGGTATACCCGTCCCACGGCCATTTATGCCAGTCTCAAGGCATTTCTCGTCAACCGGGTGGGAGATCTTGGATTTCTGCTGGGGATCGGCCTGATTCTGGCTCACTTTGGTTCACTCGACTATGTCACTGTGTTTGAACGTGCCCCCCTGCTGGCGCAGGACAGCATCATGTTGATTCCGGGTAGTCCGGTATCGTTACTGAGCGTGGTCTGCATCCTGTTATTCATTGGCGCCATGGGCAAGTCGGCCCAAATGCCCTTGCATGTTTGGCTGCCCGACTCGATGGAAGGCCCCACGCCGATTTCGGCATTGATCCATGCGGCCACCATGGTGACGGCCGGGATTTTCATGGTGTCGCGCATGTCCCCCTTGTTTGAACTGTCCGAAACGGCTCGTTCGGTGGTGCTGGTTGTTGGTGCCAGCACGGCGCTGTTCATGGCCTTTCTGGGCATCATCCAGAACGACATCAAGCGGGTGGTGGCCTATTCCACCCTGTCACAGTTGGGTTACATGACGGTAGCGCTGGGCGCTTCGGCTTATCCCATAGCCATTTTTCACCTGGGGACCCACGCTTTCTTCAAGGCCTTGCTGTTCCTGGGCGCAGGTTCGGTGATCCATGCCATGCATCATGAACAGGACATGCGTCACATGGGCGGGCTGCGCAAATATATGCCTATTACTTACGTGACGACGTTGATTGGTTCTCTCGCGCTTGCGGGCATTCCGCCTTTTGCCGGATTCTTTTCCAAGGATGCCATCATCGAAGCGGTGCAGGGCAGCACCATTCCGGGTGCGAGCTACGCCACCTTCGCTGTCGTGGCAGGGGTGTTCATTACTGCGTTCTATAGTTTCAGAATGTTGTTCATGACGTTCCACGGTAAGCCGCGCATGGATCACCACACCCTTGAGCATCTGCATGAATCACCCTGGGTGATTACCTTGCCGTTGATCCTGTTGGCTATTCCTTCAGTGTTGGCAGGCTACTTGTATATCGAACCCATGGTGATCGGCCAGTACTTTGGCCATTCCATCACCGTCCTGCCAGGCAACGGTGGCATGCAAGCGATGCGGGAAGAGTGGCAAGGCGTTGGCGGGTTCATCGAACACGGCACGATGGCTTTGCCTTTCTGGCTGGCACTTGCGGGCATTGCTTGTGCTGCAGCGTTGTACCTCAAGTGGACGGATATTCCGGCTGCCCTCAAGGCACGCTTTGGCGGGTTGTATACCCTGCTGGACAACAAGTACTACTTTGACCGTTTCAATGAAGTCTTTTTTGCGGGTGGTGCCCTCAAAGTGGGCAGTGGGCTGTGGCACAAGGGCGATATCACCATGATTGACGGCATGATGGTCAACGGCACTGCCAACCTGGTGGGACGCCTGTCGGCCCGGTTGCGCCGGGTACAAACCGGATACATTTACCACTACGCCTTCGTCATGATTTTTGGAGTGTTCATCATGATGAGCCTGTGGTTCGTCAAGGCGTAACCTGAGCGGAACTTCATGACTGCAAATTACTTTCTGTCTCTTAGCATCTGGCTGCCCATTCTCGCAGGCGTACTGGTTTTGGTGACCGGCAGCCAAAAAAATACCGGCTGTACCACACGCTGGACAGCGCTGGTCGGCGCTGTGCTGGGCTTTGCGGTCACGGTGCCTCTGTACCTGTATTTTTCAAATGACACAGCGTCCATGCAGTTTGTTGAGATGGCGCCGTGGATTCCGGCCTTCAACATCAACTACCATCTGGGCATTGACGGCATTTCCCTGTGGTTTGTGCTGCTCAACAGCTTCATGACCCTTCTGGTGGTGATTGCCGGATGGGTGGTCATCGAAAAACGCCTGGCGCAGTACATGGCTGCCTTTCTGATCATGTCCGGGCTGATCAACGGGGTGTTTGCTGCGCTGGACGCCATCCTGTTCTACGTGTTTTTTGAAGCCATGCTGATTCCCATGTTCCTGATCATCGGGGTCTGGGGAGGGCCGCGTCGGGTCTATGCCGCCATCAAGTTTTTTCTGTACACATTGCTTGGTTCCTTGTTGATGCTGGCAGCATTCATCTACCTGTATTTTGAAGCGGGCGGTTCTTTCGAGATCATCAAGTTTCAGATCCTGCCATTACCCCTCGGGGTCCAGGTGCTGATTTTCCTGGCATTCTTCATGTCTTTTGCGGTCAAGGTGCCCATGTGGCCGCTGCATACCTGGTTACCTGACGCCCACGTGGAAGCCCCTACCGG
>JAGWPH010000109.1 GCA_028870615.1 Betaproteobacteria bacterium | reverse complement strand
CGGCGCCGGGTGACGTTATCCACCTCTGGGGTATTACCCGCATTGGAAGCCTTGCGTGAGCGTGCTCCTGTGGCTTTGGCCGTGTCACTGCATGCACCTACCGATGCATTGCGCGATATCCTGGTCCCCATCAACCAAAAATACCCAATCAGGGACCTGATGGCGGCTTGTCGGCGCTACCTTGAGGCAGGGCCGCGTGACTTTGTGACCTTTGAGTATGTCTTGCTGGATGGCGTCAATGACTCGGAGACGCATGCGCGTCAATTGATCGCGTGTGTCGTCGGCGTGCCCTGAAAATTCAACCTGATCCCCTTCAATTCGTTTCCTAATTCAGGATATCGACGCGCCCGTCCGGAAGCCGTCCGGCGCTTTCGCGATATCCTGATTCAGGAAGGTTTTGTCGTGACCGTTCGTAAGACCCGCGGCGACGATATCGATGCTGCGTGCGGTCAGCTGGCGGGGCAGGTCATTGACAAAAGCCGTCGCCATCTTCGAATTGCAGAGCAAGCGCATGACTGAAAACAGCACGCCCTCCCCACCCTCCTTAAGCGTAGGCTTGCAGCTGGCAGCCCTGCGTCAGAAAAAAGGTCTGGCCCTCCAGGATGTTTCGGCACGGTTGCGGTTTTCCACACGTCAGCTTATGGCGCTTGAAGCCGGCGAATACGATGTGCTGCCGGACATGACATTTGTGCGCGCCATGATCAGAACCTATGGTCGTTTTTTGGAAACTGACCCGGCGTCCTTGATATTGGCATTGGAAGCTGAGCGCCCGGATGCTGTGCCGCGCCTAATGGTGGTGCAACCGGTTGCAGTCCCAAGCCAGGGAGTCGCGTTTTTTCGTGAGGTACATGCTGGCAACCGGCGCTGGATCAGCGCCGCGCTATTGTTATTGGTCATGGCCCTGATTGGCGCCTGGGTATGGCATCTCGAAGATTCACCGACGGACACCGTGGCTCTCCAAAACAGTGAATCTGCTCCAGATGCTCCACGGGATACCGCTGCCAACCGTCCCCCTGAGCCATGATCTTCGCTGATTTTCCGCATCGTACGCGCCGTTTAACCCGCCAGGTTAAAGTCAAAGGCGTCGCGATTGGGGGAGGAGCGCCAATCGTTGTGCAATCCATGACCAATACGGATACTGCCGATGTGGCGACCACGGTAGCGCAGGTGGTTGCATTGGCACAGGCAGGGTCGGAGCTGGTGCGCGTGACGGTCAATAGTGCTGAAGCTGCGGCAGCAGTACCAGAAATTAGCCGTCAGTTGGCGCGACGTGGCGTCGGGGTGCCCCTGGTGGGGGACTTCCACTTCAATGGGCACAAACTGCTCAACGATTTCCCGGAGTGTGCTGCGGTACTGGACAAATATCGCATCAACCCCGGAAATGTGGGCAGGGGCTCACGCCGCGACGAACAATTTGCCCAGTTGATTACATTGGCTTGTCACTATGACAAGCCAGTTCGAATCGGGGTGAACTGGGGCAGCCTTGATCAGGAGGTGTTGGCCCGGTTTATGGACGACAATGCGCGCCAGGCCAACCCCGCATCGGTGGATATCGTGATGCGCAACGCGCTGGTGGCATCTGCACTGGAAAGTGCCGCGCTCGCTGAGCAACTGGGACTTCCTGGAGATCGTATCATCCTGTCCTGCAAAGTCAGTGGGGTCCAGGATCTCGTGGCGGTTTACCGTGATCTTGCCGCGCGCTGCGATTATCCGCTGCATCTCGGACTGACGGAGGCAGGGATGGGGTCCAAAGGGATTGTGGCGTCCACTGCGGCCATGGGGATCCTGTTGCAGGAGGGGATTGGTGACACCATTCGAGTGTCGCTCACTCCAGAACCCCATGGAGACCGCACCCAGGAGGTCGTAGTGGCTCAAGAAATCCTGCAAACCATGGGGTTGCGGGCTTTCACTCCCATGGTCACTGCCTGTCCAGGTTGTGGGCGAACCACCAGTACCTAT
>JAGWPH010000108.1 GCA_028870615.1 Betaproteobacteria bacterium | reverse complement strand
TGCACCGCTCCTCACCCCTGGCTGAGCAAATCCGGGAGACCAACAAGTACAGCAATAACCTGATGGCCCGGACCCTGTTTCTGGACATGGGCGGGGCCATAGGCATGGAACAGTTCACGGAAGAGTCGAGCCTTCAGAAGATTCGTGACACTCTGGCACAGCAAGGGCTTCAGTTTTCAGAACTGGTTATGGAAAACGGGTCCGGGCTGTCGCGTCAGGCCCGGATTTCAGCAAATCATCTCAACCAGTTACTGGTGAAGGCGGCTCAGGGACCTTACCAGGCAGAATTCGTGGCTTCACTGGGGTTGCTTGGAATGGACGGCACGGTTGAAAAAAGGTTACCGGGCGAAGGCCTGGAAGGGCGGTTTCACCTCAAGACGGGAAGCCTGGACGGAGTCAGTAGCTTGGCTGGTTATGGGTTGACCCGTTCGGGCCATCTGCTGTCACTGGTTTTTATAGTCAATCATCCTCAAGCTGCTGCAGCAAAGCCTGCTCAGGACGCGTTGTTACTGTGGATTGGTAAGGAATTGTAGGGCGATGGGAATTGGACTCTGGCCAATCTTGAGCGTATCATGAGAAACGTGTGATTTCCTGTTTGAGTTGTGCCCAGGACCGGAACCGTTGAACATATTCTCGTCAAAACAGGTCAAGGCGCTTTGCTTGGCAGTGGTGGTGATGCCGCTGTCGGTGGGCGTTCGCGCTGAATCGGAGGGATGGTTTTCGGGGATCAGCGCGTTGCCTCTGACCATGCAAATGGATTCCAACGCCGGATTTGATGGTAGTGCCCTGTCGAGCAGAAATCGCGGCGATAGCATGACGGGGCGTCCGGAAAGTGCATTTTCAGCGGTACCGCGGAGTTGGGTGCTGGGAGGAACAGGGACGTTGTCACTCAATGAGCGTTTTGGTTTGACCGGAAAACTCAGTAGTGTCCGGACCGACGGGGATACTACGAGCAATAGCGTTACGCACGGCCTTGCGGATGCCTTACCCTACAACATGATGGGCTTGGGCATGAAATACGATATCACCCACAGCTTGCGCTTTCAGGGTGGTTGGGATCGCTATCAACTCAAATACAACCGCATCAACGGCGATGCAGGCGTTGACTTGCTTTCCATTGGCCTCAAATACGGTTTCTGAACCCAACTCACTTTGCAGTCAGCAGTAAATCGGCAGCCAGTCCCAGGAATATGACCCCTCCCAGCCAGTTGTTGTTCAGGAAGGCCTTGAAGCAAAGCATGCGATCGCGCGTCCTGATCAGGATGTAGTGATAGCCTGCGATCGCGGCAGCAACCAGCAGTCCGGCGGCATAAGTCACTCCCAGGTGCGCTGAAAACCCTACCCAAACAAGGGTGCCCAAGGCAGCTGCATAACACAGCATGATGGCTGCCACATCCCAGCGTCCAAACAGTAGTGCCGAGGAATGAATGCCAAGACGAGAGTCGTCATCCCGGTCCACCATGGCATATTCGGTGTCATAAGCAATCGTCCAGAACAGGTTGGCCAGCATCACTTCAACGGCCAGGGCGGGGACCGTACCCGTTTCAGCTGCAAATGCCATGGGAATGCCAAATCCAAAAGCAATCCCCAAATAAGCCTGGGGAAGGGGAAAGAATCGTTTGGTCAGCGGATAGCTGGCAGCCAGAAATAGCGCGGGGAGGGACAACACCACCGTCAGGGTATTGCGTGTCAGCACCAGAGCAAACGCCAACAAGCTGACCAGGGCGGCCAGTATCAAGGCTTCGCGTGGCGTGACCTCGCCTGTAGCCAAAGGTCGCTGTGAGGTACGTGCAACATGCGGGTCGATCCGGCGGTCGGCGAGGTCGTTCATAACGCATCCCGCAGAGCGCATCAGGAGCGTACCCAGGACAAAGACCAGGATGTTTACGAGAGAAGGGTGCCCGCGACCGGCAATCCACAAGGCCCATAATGTGGGCCACAACAGAAGCAGTGTCCCGATCGGTTTATCGAGACGCATCAAGCGCCAGTAGGCATTCACCCGGTTCATGCGGTCAGAAATTCCTGTCGTGACAACAGCCAACGTTCCAGGTGGCGACGGGCTGCAACAATGTCATCGGCAATCCAGAGGTCGGCCTGGTGCTTGGCATTTTGCAACAAGTCACCATCTTGCTCGAGATCGGCAAACCGCAGCAATGGCGTGCCGCTTTGGCGTGCTCCAAAATATTCGCCCGGACCACGAATCATGAGGTCCTGGCGCGCGATTTCGAAACCATCCGTATGTTCGAATATGACTTTAAGGCGCAATCGCGCGAGGGCAGAGAGGGGAGGATGATACAACAGCACGCAAAACCCCTGTGCTGAACCACGACCGATGCGGCCGCGCAGTTGGTGAAGTTGGGCCAACCCCATGCGTTCGGCATGTTCGATAACCATGATGGATGCATTCGGTACATCCACGCCGACTTCGATCACGGTTGTCGCGACCAACAAGTGGATGGCTCCACTGGAAAACTGATTCATGATTTCGGATTTCTCCGAGGGCGAGAGGCGGCCATGAATCAGCGCGGTTCGAAGCTCAGGAAAAATGCTGGAAATGCGCTCAAAGGTCTCAACGGCCGTCTGCAATTGCAAGGTTTCGGATTCTTCAATAAGGGGGCAGACCCAATAACCCTGGCCTCCCTGCAAGCAGGTTTCGCGAATTCGCGCAATCACTGCGTCCCTCCTGGAATCATTGATTAGCTTGGTGACTACAGGCTTGCGGCCGGCCGGCAATTCGTCAATGACGGAGACATCGAGATCGGCAAAGTAGCTCATGCTGAGTGTGCGCGGGATGGGTGTGGCACTCATCATCAACTGGTGAGGTTGCCCATAATCCGTTTGATTGGTCTTTTTGCGCAGGGCAAGACGCTGTTCTACGCCAAAACGGTGCTGTTCGTCGATGACAACCAGTCCTAACGCCTTAAAAATGACGGGGCCCTGAATCAACGCATGGGTTCCAATGATGAGTTGTGCCGTCCCTGCAGCGATCTGCTGCAGCGCCAGATCCTTTTCCTTCTTGCGCAAACTGCTGGTGACCCAAACGGTGGATACCCCCAGGGGTTGCAAGAGATGTTCAATTTTTCGGAAATGCTGCTCAGTCAGAATTTCGGTAGGCGCCATCAGCGCCGCCTGAAACCCTGCGGCAATGGCGCGCAGACAGGCCAGTGCTGCAACAACGGTTTTTCCGCTTCCCACATCTCCCTGCAACAGGCGATGCATGGGATAAGCGCGCGACAGATCGGATTCAATTTCGTGCAGAACTTTACGCTGGGATCCTGTCAGGCTGAAGGGCAGGCTCTTCAGAAAGCGTTCGCGCTGCAATTCAAAATCGGGCAGGGGTGGGGCACGTAGGGAAAGGCGTTCCCGGTAATGAAGACGCATGGAAATTTGTTGCGCCAGCAGTTCGTCAAATTTGAGCCTGCGCCAGGCAGGATGGGTGCGTTGATCAAGCTGTTGTTGCGATACATCGGCATGGGGATGATGCAGCAGCTTCACACTGTCAGCAAAGGGGGCAAGCTGTAGGTCGCTACGCAAGGTATCGGGCAGGGTGTCGGACAGGTCCGACTGATCCAGGGCCAGCTTAATGCACCGTCGCAGCGTGACCTGCGACAAACCGGCAGTCGTGGGATACACCGGGGTGAGCGTCTGCGGCAAGGGGGTGGCATCGTTAATCACCTGATATTTTGGATGGATCATTTCGGGGCCTGAGTGGCCCCGACGAAGTTCACCCAAAAGACGCAATCTGGTTCCGACAACCAGTTGGCGTATCTGACTGCCATAAAAATTCAAAAATCGTAGCGCAAGCTCGCCGCTGGCGTCACGCACCCGAACACGCAGCGTTCGTTTTGGACGGTACTGAATGACAACATCCAGAACTTCCACTTCCAGACATCCGGTTTGGCCATAAAACAAATCACTTACCTGGACGATGTGCGTTTCATCGTCATAGCGCAATGGAAGATGCAAAACCAGGTCAAATGGTGTCTTAAGGCCCAGTTTTTTGAGGCGGGTGACGGTGGTCGGCGTGATCCCCACGCTCTCCAGGGAAGACATTGATCAGCTCAGTGGCCGAGTGCCATGATCCCATCGATTTCCACCAAAGCGCCGCGCGGCAAGGACGCAACGCCGACTGCAGCACGCGCAGGATAAGGTAATGAAAAATACCGGGCCATCGCCTCGTTGACTTTGGCAAAGTGCGACAGGTCAGTCAAAAAAACGGTAACGCGTACCAGGTCGTTTAGATTTCCTCCCGCAGCCTGGGCGATTGCCTTGAGATTCTCGAACACGCGTACGATTTGAGCATCAATTCCTTCCACTAGCACTATGGATACCGGATCCAGTCCAATCTGGCCGGATAGATAGACGGTGTCACCGACGCGCACGGCCTGGGAGTAGGTTCCGATCGCTCCAGGTGCGTGCGGCGTGGAAATGATGGATTTGGTCATAACGTCCTCTTTAATTTAACCTTGAACTCTGGTGATGCGTGCCACTTCAGGGATTTCCCGCAAGTGATGCAACAAAGTGGCGAGATGGGTCCGGTCCCTGACCTGGACCGTGAAGTTGATTTCCGTATAAGTTCCGTCAGGCTTGGTAATGGACACACTGTCAATGTTGGATTGAGCGTCGGCAATGGCAGATGCTACGGTGGCCAGAACGCCACGGCGGTTGACCACCATCAGCTTGATGGCCACATCGAACAGTTTTCCACTGTTGTTTTCCCATTCCACGTCCACCCATTTATCAGGGTCGGTACGGAACTGTCGTATGGCACGGCAATCCTGGGTATGAATCAGGAGCCCCTGTCCCTTTTTGATGATGCCAATAATGGGGTCGCCGGGAATGGGGCGGCAACAATGGGCAAACTGAACAGCGATGCCTTCGCTCCCGCGAATCGTGATCGAGCCCTGGCCCTCCAGGGATTGCATATCCAAGCGGGACAGCAAGGCCCGGGCAACCACAATATTCAGTCGGCGCCCCAAACCAATTTCTGCTAGCACTTCTTTGCGTGTTTTACAGCGGTCTCCTTTCAGCATTTGATCCCACTGACTGTCCTTGATATCGGTAGGGTTTACCTTGAGCGCACGCAATGCCTGGTTGAGCAAACGCTCACCGAGCTCGACGGATTCGTCGAGGAGCATGGTACGCAAATAGTGTCGAATTTTGGAGCGTGCTTTTGCAGTGACTACATAGTTAAGCCAGGCCGGATTGGGCGCAGCATTTTGAGCCGTGATGATCTCAATCCGATCCCCATTGGAGAGGGGGGTGCGCAGCGGTGCCAGCTCATTGTTGATTTTTGCGGCAACGCAACGATTACCGACATCAGTATGGACGTCGTAGGCAAAATCCACCGGGGTTGAGCCTTTCGGGAGGGATTTGATCATGCCTTTTGGCGTAAACACGTAGACTTCATCTGGAAACAAATCGACTTTGAGATGCTCCAGAAATTCGACGGCATCACCGCTTTCCGTCTGGATTTCGAGCAAGGACTGGAGCCACTGATGGGTCTTTTTTTGTACATCGCTCAAAGGGGTATCGGATGATTTATACAGCCAATGGGATGCCACGCCCGCTTCAGCGATCTTGTGCATTTCGTGGGTACGAATCTGGATTTCTATGGGTGTGCCGAAGGGGCCAAAAAGGGTTGTGTGCAGCGACTGGTATCCATTAGTTTTGGGGATGGCAATATAGTCCTTGAACTTTCCCGGAATGGGTTTGTACAGGGTATGCAAGGCACCAAGTGCCAGATAGCACGCTGCGACATCCTTGACCAAAATCCTGAAGCCATAAATATCCAGAACCTCCGAGAAGGAAAGCGACTTGCCGAGCATTTTGTTGTAGATGCTGGACAAATGTTTTTCGCGCCCGGTGACATGAGCTTCTACCCCAAAGGCAGACAGTCGCTGGTTGATGGTTGTCAGGATTTTTCCCACCACTTCGCGCCGGTTACCGCGAGCGGCTCGAATGGCTTTGGTTAATACCTGATAGCGATTGGGAAACAGATAACGAAAGCCCAAATCCTGTAATTCCTGAAACACGGCATGCAGCCCCAACCGATTGGCAATAGGGCCGTAGATGTCCAGGGTTTCCCGGGCAATGCGACGTTGACTTCCGGCATCCATGGCATCCATGGTGCGCATGTTGTGGAGCCGGTCCGCCAACTTGATCAGAATGACACGAACATCGCGTGCCATGGCCAGCAACATCTTGCGGAAGTTTTCGGCCTGAGCCTGCTGCTCGGTCTGAAATTCTATACGATCCAGCTTGCTGACCCCGTCAACCAGTTCACTCACCGATTTGCCAAATTGTTGCGAAATCTCGTTTGAAGTGGTGCTGGTATCCTCTACCGTGTCATGCAACAAGGCGGCCATCAGGGCCTGGGGGTCCAGGTGCCATTCCGCCAGAATGGTGGCTACAGACAGGGGATGGGTGATGTAGGGGTCGCCGCTTTTGCGAAACTGACCCTCATGGGCCAGTGCGGCAACCCTGAATGCTTCTTCTATTTGGGCGACGTCTGCAGGCCGCAGATAAGAGGCGGCAACCTCGGTCAGCGTAGCCGGAGAAACCGTTTTGGGGGCTAGGACCGGGGCAGGGGGGGACACGGGGCTGGATTTAAACAGGCACCTTATTGAGGATTTCCATGCCCACTTTGCCCGCCGCAATCTCCCGTAAGGCGATGACAGTAGGTTTATCCTTATTAGGTTCGACCAGAGGGGTGGAACCAGAAGCAATCTGTCGCGCCCGATAAGTGGCAGCCAGGGTCAGCTCAAAACGGTTTTGAATGGAATGCAATGCGTCGTCAACGGTGATACGGGCCATGGGGAAACCTTCAATTAGATGTCATTAACGTAACAAATCGGCGTAGCGGGGATATTGCCGACTGCGGCGGCACCGCGCAGCACGCACGATCGCAGTCAGATCCTTCGCCGCTTCGGCGAACTCATTGTTAATAATAGCATAATCGAACTCATTCTCATGACTTAGATCTTCCCGTGCCAAAGCCAGGCGCTGGTCGATGACGGCCAATGGGTCTTTGCCGCGTGCCAGGAGCCGCTCACGCAGGCTTTCCAGCGAAGGTGGCAGAATGAAAATACTGATGGCATCCATGAACAGCGCACGTACCTGGCGAGCGCCTTGCCAGTCGATTTCTAGAACGACGTCGCACCCCTGATTCAGGCTATGGCGTATGTCAGCCGAAGAAGTGCCGTAAAAATTTCCATAGACCTGGGCAGACTCAAGAAACTCGCCGCGCTCTTGCATGTCTCGAAAGGCCTCGTGAGACACGAAGTGATATTCGCGGCCATTGACTTCACCGGGGCGCGGGGCGCGGGTTGTGTGCGAAATGGACAGCCTGATACCGGAGTCAGCCGCTATCAGGGCGGCCACCAGACTGGATTTTCCGGCTCCTGATGGGGCCGCGATAATGAAGATTTGACCGTTCATTCGATATTCTGGATTTGCTCACGCATTTGCTCTATCAGGACCTTCATGTCCATTGAAGCCCGCGAGACATCGGTGGAGACGGACTTCGATCCCAGTGTATTGGCCTCTCGCTGTAGTTCCTGCATCATGAAGTCGAGACGTTTACCAATGGCACCACCGGATTCCAGGATGTGCCGAACCTCGTGGAGGTGCACCTTGAGACGGGAAATTTCTTCTTCGATGTCGATTCGCGCAGAAAGTAAAATCACTTCCTGCCGCACGCGTTCTTCCTCGTAGGTGCCAAGAGCATCGCGCAAACGTGCGGATAGTCTTTCCTGAAAGGCCGTAATCAAAGCCGGAACCAAAGGAGACAGGGTATCTGCCAAACGCGTCATATCGTCCACGCGCTTCAGCAAGAAATCTTTTAGTTTGGCCCCTTCCCGGGCCCGCGTTTCAGTCAAGGCTTGCAGGACGGAATCCGCCAAGGCCTGACAATCAGCCTCCAGGGAAATTTCAGCATCTGCATCCTGGCGCAACACCCCGGGCCACTGCAGTATTTCGCCCACCGACAGGGGGGTTGCATCCGGGAATACTTCTTGCACAATGGTGCTGGCGGCACGCAGCTGTTCCAGGGCAAGCGTATTTGGTGAGGAGGCCGGTGTATTTGTTTCTGCGCGGCGCCATTCGATGCGGCAGTCGACTTTGCCCCGTTTCAAGCTGGCGCTGATACGATCGCGCAGTCCGGATTCAAGCAGGCGCAAAGGTTCGGGAGTGCGAAACTGGATTTCAAGGTAGCGATGATTAACGCTTTTGAGTTCCAGCGCTAACGTACCCCAAGGCAGGTCTCGGGTAGCCGCTGAGAATCCAGTCATACTGTAAACGGTTGCCACTGTGGCAGGCTCATCGACGGTTTCAGACGCGCCATCATACTCCAGTTGTCTCATTAAAGGCGGTAAACTGACGGTCTGGAATACTTAGAAATTACCGAGAAAGCTCATGCGCCCTAGTCAACGCCGCCCCGATCAACTGCGCCCTATTCGATTTACGCGAAAATATACCCGGCATGCCGAAGGTTCGGTCCTGGTGGAGTTTGGCGACACCCGAGTCCTCTGCAATGCGAGTGTAGATGATAAGGTGCCAGGATTTCTCAAGGGCCAGGGAAAAGGCTGGCTGACTGCCGAGTACGGCATGCTGCCGCGTGCCACCCACACCCGTAGCAAGCGCGAAGCGGTATTTGGCAGACAATCTGGCCGTACCCAGGAGATTCAACGCCTGATCGGGCGCTCCCTGCGTGCGGTGGTTGATCTTCGACTGTTGGGCGAACGTACGCTACAAATTGATTGCGACGTGTTGCAGGCGGATGGCGGAACGCGAACAGCCAGTATCACCGGAGCCTATCTTGCCGTGGAAGATGCCATTGCGTGTCTGTTGCGTGATGGTTTGCTGGAGCAATCCCCCATCTTGCAGCCCGTTGCAGCCGTATCGGTCGGAATTTTTGAAGGGCTTCCGATCCTTGACCTGGACTATGACGAAGATTCGTGCTGCGATACGGACATGAATGTGGTCATGACGGGTGACGGCCATTTCGTCGAAATCCAGGGAACTGCCGAGGGCGTACCTTTCCAGCGTACCGATGTAAACCGGTTGCTGGATTTGGCGATCGCAGGTTGCAAGGAACTCTTTGCCTGTCAGCGACAGGCGCTGGGATTGCCGTCGGCAGAATCATGATAAAGCGCCTGGTTTTAGCCAGTAAAAATCCAGGAAAGCTTCGTGAATTACAGGCGCTGTTGCAGTCATTTGAGCTGACCGTAATTCCCCAGGACGACCTGGATATTCAGGAAGCCCCTGAACCTCATTTCACTTTTGTCGAGAATGCGCTCGCCAAGGCGCGAAATGCGGCACTTCACAGCGAGCTTCCGGCGCTGGCGGATGATTCCGGCTTATGCGTGAACGCACTGGGGGGTGCGCCAGGAGTCATATCGGCACATTATGCCGGTGAGCCCAGGTCTGATCTGCGCAACAACCAAAAACTGGTTTTCGATCTGCAAGGCGTTGAAGATCGTCGTGCCCATTACTATTGTGTCCTGGTTCTGGTGCGTTTTGCCCAGGACCCAGAGCCACTGATTACCGAGGGACGATGGGATGGGGAAATTATTTTGTCTCCGCGGGGACAGGAAGGGTTTGGATATGACCCTTACTTCTATCTTCCTGAACGGGGATGTACCGCGGCAGAGCTTGCAATTAAAGATAAAAACCGGGTCAGTCACAGAGCGCAGGCCCTGGCTCAGTTGTTGGTTCGGCTTCGCACCAACGCTTTGGTTTGATGTGGCGGAGCAATGCAGATCATGAATGGTGCGGTCGTCCGCATTGCAACCCCACCTCCCCTCTCACTCTACGTGCATCTACCCTGGTGTATTCGGAAATGTCCATATTGCGATTTCAATTCTCATGAACTGCAGGGCGATTTGCCAGAAGCCCGTTACATCCATACTTTGATTGCCGATCTCGAATCAGCTTTGCCCTGGGTATGGGGGCGTCAGGTGCGGTCGGTTTTTTTTGGGGGAGGGACGCCCAGTCTGTTGTCCGAACGAGGCATGGATGAGTGTCTCACCGCCATTCGGGCGCGCCTGCTATTGGCTCCGGATGCGGAGATAACACTTGAAGCGAACCCCGGAACCTTTGAGGGAGCGCGTTTCGGGGCTTATCGGCGCGCTGGGATCAATCGCCTGTCGATTGGTGTCCAGAGTTTTCACGATCCTCATCTCAAGGCGCTTGGACGCATCCATGATGCCGATGCCGCACGCCGCGCCGTAGACATTGCGGCACATCATTTTGACAACTTCAACCTGGATCTGATGTATGGGTTACCTGGACAGACACTGGACCAGGCATTGGCGGATATTGATACCGCACTATCTTTCAACCCAACGCATCTGTCGAGTTATCAATTGACGCTGGAACCCAATACACCCTTCTACCATGACCCCCCAGCGCTTCCGGATCATGATCTGGCAGCGCAGATGGGAGAAACCATTCTTGAGCGTATGACCCAGGGCGGATTTGGTCATTATGAAACTTCGGCTTTTGCCAGCCCTGGTTTTCGCTGCACGCATAATCTTAACTACTGGACCTTTGGGGACTATCTCGGTATTGGGGCCGGAGCCCACAGCAAGCTGTCATTTCAGGACAAGATTGTCCGTCAGATGCGGTACAGGCATCCGGAAGCCTACATGAAAGCCATGGCTCGGGGCAGCGCTGTTCAGGAAACGCATGAGGTGACACCTGAAGCGATTCCGTTCGAGTTCATGATGAATGCGCTGCGTCTATGTGATGGTGTTTCTGCGGCACTGTATGAACAACGGACAGGGGTGCCATTGTTGGGCATTGTGCCGATTTTGGATCGGGTGGAAGCCCTGGGGTTAATCACGCGAGACTGGCAGTGGGTTCGCCCTACTTTGCGCGGACAGCAATTTCTAAACGAGTTATTGCAACATTTTTTGCCGGAGGGAACATGAACAATCTTGAGGCACGTGTAAAACATACGTCGCTGGGTTGGTTAACAGTGGTGGCGAGTGCCAGGGGGTTGCGTTGGGTTTTCCTGGCGCCTGACCGAAATCAGGCGCTGCTTGAGGCGACCCGGCAGTTTCCTCATCTGGAATGGTCCGGCAAAGGAAGCAGGGCACATACAACCCCGGTGCTAGAAAGACAGGTTTTTGAGAACTGGATCAATGCGGTAGTAGGGGCTGTTGAACAGCCCGACGAAGTTTGGCGGGCCCCACTGGATATTACCGGGACTCCCTTTCAGCGGAGCGTTTGGAAAACGCTGCAAGGCATTCCGGCCGGATCAGTATGGACTTACGGGCAGTTGGCGACACACCTGGGCCGCCCGCGCGCAGCCCGTGCTGTGGGAAGCGCCTGTGGCGCCAACCCGGTTCCGTTTCTGGTGCCTTGTCACCGTGTGGTGGCCAGCAATGGTGGACTGGGTGGATTTGGGCTGGGATTGGAAATCAAGCGGGCTTTGCTGGAACGGGAAGGGGTGCGCTATTAAACTTTTCTGAACAGCAGGTCCCATACACCATGGCCCAGTCGCAAACCGCGCTCTTCAAATTTGGTTAAAGGGCGATAGGAGGGGCGTTCTGCGAAAGTGCTGGCCGTATTCTCCAATTGGGGTTCGGTGTTAAGTACTTCCAGCATCTGCTGTGCATAATTTTCCCAATCCGTGGCCAGATGCAGAACTCCCCCGCGCTTCAGGCGGTTTGCCAGCAGCTGTACGAAAGCAGGCTGGATCAAACGGCGCTTATGGTGCCTCGCCTTGGGCCAGGGATCGGGAAAAAAAATATGAACGCCGTCCAGCGATGCGGGTGTCACCATGTCCCGGACAACCTCGACAGCATCGTGACGCATGACGCGGACATTGGTGACTCCGGTTTCGGCAATGCGTTTGAGGAGGCTACCGATGCCCGGCATGTGGACATCGATAGCCAGAAAATTCTTTTCCGGCATGGACTGTGCAATGGCAATGGTGGTTTCACCCATGCCAAAACCGACTTCCAGAATGACAGGTGCTATGCGTCCGAACAGTAACGAAGGATCCTGTATTCCAGGATGCGCAGGCACGAATGGCACGCCCCAATGGGCCCAGTGTTGTTCGAATGCGCGTTGCTGTGCCGACGAAACTCGTCCTTGACGCAGGACATAACTGCGAATCGGTCTTAAACCCGGATTCAACGAATCAGTCCATCGGCCGGTGAACTGGGAGACGCCTGATAGGTTTTTTTGGCCATGCGGCCTGCCAGAAACGCCTCGCGTCCCGCCTCGACTCCCTTTTTCATGGCGGAAGCCATCAAAACGGGATCTTTGGCCTGGGCAATGGCGGTATTCATCAAGACGCCAGCACAGCCCAGTTCCATGGCAATTGCAGCGTCTGAGGCGGTTCCGACGCCGGCATCCACAATGATGGGAACCTTGGCGTTGTCTATGATGATCCCGAGGTTCCAGGGATTGAGGATGCCCATGCCTGAGCCAATCAAGGATGCGAGTGGCATTACCGCCACGCATCCCAGTTCTTCAAGGTGTTTGGCCATGATGGGATCGTCGCTGCAATACACCATGACCTGAAATCCGTCATGCACCAGCGTTTCTGTTGCGGCCAGGGTTTCTACCATGTTGGGAAACAAGGTATGAGGATCGCCCAGGACCTCCAGTTTGACCAAGCGATGCCCATCCAGCAATTCGCGCGCAAGGCGCAAGGTACGCACCGCATCTTGTGCGGTATAGCACCCTGCGGTATTGGGGAGCAGGGTATAGCGGGAAGGCGGGACGACATCCAGCAAATTCGGCTCATTGGGGTTTTGGCCAATGTTGGTGCGACGGATGGCTATGGTGACGATTTCTGCACCACTGGCTTCGATAGCTTTTTGGGTTTGATCAAAGTCGGTATATTTGCCAGTGCCTACCAGCAAGCGCGAGCGAATGGTTTTTCCAGCGATGACAAAGGGGTCGCGATTCATGGTGAAAGATCTTCAAAAATCAACCACCGCCGACAGCAACCACGATTTCGAGGTGGTCCCCTGTAGACAGGATGGTTTCGTTAAAGCGGCTTCGGGGAACGATCTCACCATTTCTTTCCACGGCAATACGACGTTGCGTCAACTCAAGATGGGAAATCAACTGAGTGACTGTGGGGGCAGTTTCGAAACGGCGATCTTGGCCGTTGATGGTAAGTTGTATCACGAGGTCCGGATGTCCTTAGTGCCGACCATTCTAGCATGGGTGCGCTGCGTCTCATTGAGGCCTGTTTCCAAATTGGCGTAGAATAGCCGCTTTCTGCGGGTGTAGCTCAATGGCAGAGCAGAAGCTTCCCAAGCTTAAGACGAGGGTTCGATTCCCTTCACCCGCTCCAACGCACATCGGTTACTGCGTTGTCTGATTTTTCTTCACGGATTGTGGATTGGCAGCGGCAGCAAGGCCGTCACGATCTGCCTTGGCAAGGTACCCGGGATGCGTATCGGATCTGGGTGTCGGAAATCATGCTTCAGCAAACCCAGGTCGCCACGGTGATCCCCTATTACCAACGCTTTTTGGCACGTTTCCCTGATGTTATGACACTCGCTGCGGCGGATGAAGAGACGGTGCTGGTGTACTGGTCTGGATTGGGCTATTACGCCCGGGCACGCAACCTGTACCGTGCTGCGCGAATGGTGGCAGAGTGCCCGGGAGCCGGGTTTCCGCAAGATGTTGCAAGTCTCATGGCGCTTCCCGGCGTGGGCCGTTCCACTGCGGCAGCCATTGCCGCATTCGCTTATGGGCACAGCCACGCTATCCTGGATGGGAATGTCCGACGTGTGTTAACGCGTGCATTTGCGGTTCCGGGTTATCCGGGGCATGCATCAGTGGAGAAGGGTTTGTGGGACCTTGCGGAAAACCTGCTTCCCAGAGAGCATATCGAAGCCTATACACAAGGGCTGATGGATCTTGGGGCTACCCTATGTACCCAGCGCCAGCCTCGTTGCGGCGACTGCCCTTTACAGACGATTTGTCAGGCCTATCTGACTCAAACCGTGCCAAGTTTCCCCACACCTAAAGCAGCTCGGGTCATGCCAGAACGAACTACCCGAATGTTGCTGGTCCGACAAGGGGAGCATTGGTTGCTGGAAAAACGGCCCCGTAGAGGAATCTGGGGCGGGCTCTGGAGTTTCCCGGAAATTGCCCTGGAAGACGATCCCGTGGAGCGTCTCAGAGCGTGTTGGGGATTGAATGCGTGGCCTGTATCGACGTTGCCCCCGTTTCGCCATGCCTTCACACATTATCGGTTGATCATTCATCCGGTCTGCCTTGCGGTCGGCGAACGCAAGACGCTGACAAACAGGGGCGGTCATTTGTGGCTGAATCAAGCAGATGTCGCAGCAGCGGCCATTCCAACACCGGTGCGCAAAATCTTGAAACTACTCTCCCAACTCGCGATGGATGACACGAACAGCGTATTCGGATCGGAGTGAATGAGCCAAAGATTCGGCCAGATAGACGGAACGGTGCTGCCCTCCGGTACAGCCAATAGCAATGGTCAGTGCTGTGCGATTGTCGCGAATGAAATCAGGGGCCCAGCGACTGATAAATTGTTGAATATCCCCGAACATGCGATGGGTCATGGGAAGGCTTTCGAGAAAGCGAATGATTTCAGGATCCTTTCCTGTCAAAGGGCGGAGCTTGGGGTCATAGAAGGGGTTGGGAATGCAACGCACATCAAATACAAAATCCGCATCGAGAGGGATGCCGTGCTTGAAACCAAAGGACTCGAGAAACAAGGTCAGGCGCGAGGAATCGAGCTGAACAAAATCACGCACCCAGGTACGCAGGGTATTGGGTGATACATTGGTGGTGTCAATGCGATGGGCAATGCCTGCAGCTGCTTCCAGCAGGGCGCGCTCGGCGCTGATGCATTCGGCGATGGAGAGCTGTCCATTTGCAAGGGGGTGGGGACGTCGGGTTTCGGAAAAACGACGGACCAGTTCCTGTTCGCTGGCGTCCAGAAACAACAATCGTACATCCAGCCCTTTCTCGCGCAGCGAAGACAAGGTGTCCGGCAGCTGTTTGACAGTTTCTCCACCCCTTGCATCGAGAGTCAAGGCAATGCAACGTTCGCCGCGCTCAACCAATCCTTCGATGACGGCTGTCACGAACATGAGGGGTAGGTTATCCATGGCAAAGTAGCCCGCATCTTCCAATACGCGCAGTGCAACGGTCTTACCCGAGCCGGAAAGGCCGCTAATTAGAACAATCTGAGAAGGGGCTGGTGCAGAGGGAGGAGCTGTTTCAATCATGGGATTCCGAGTCGGGCAGGAGTTGCTCTTCGGCCATGAATTCTTCCTGACGTTGTATAAACTGTTCAGTGCTGTCGATGCCCCGTTGTGAAAGGATAAAGTTGCGTGTGGCAGCCTCCACCAATACCGCCAGATTGCGACCCACAGCGACAGGAAGTACATAGCGCGGCACTTCCAAGCCCAGAATGTTCTGTGTTTTATTGTTGCCAGGCAACCTGTCCAACGCAGACAGGTCGCCTTCGGGAAGGCGTTCCAGGTGCACGATCAGCTTCAGGTTTTTGCGGGGCCGTACTGCAGTTTCACCAAAAATCGAACGAATGTTGATCAAACCCAGACCGCGCACTTCCAGAAAATCGCGTAACAGAGGAGGGCATCGTCCTTGCAGTGTTTCCGGGCCGATTCGATAAATCTCCACGACATCGTCAGCCACCAACCCATGGCCGCGGGTGATCAGTTCCAGTGCCAATTCACTTTTTCCGACGGCAGAGTCTCCCGTGATCAGCACCCCTACCTCCAGAATTACCATGAATACGCCGTGCAAGGTAATTTCCTCAGCCAATTCCTGGCTGAGATAGTGCCGCAACAAGTTGATAACAGTGGCACTAGGCAGGGGAGAGCCAATGATCGGGACACCATGAGCCTCGGCTGCCACGCCCAACGCAGCAGGCAACAGGCTGCCGTCCGAGATGATGATCGTAGTCAGGTCTTCTGAAAAAATATTATCGAATGCCCGTTGCAGTGCAGTGCCATCCAGGCCCAGAAGATAGGTGATTTCCATATGCCCGAGTACCTGGAACCGGTGCGGGTGGGTCAGATTAAGGTGCGCGATGAGGCCCGCACGTGGATCCGTTAAACTGCCCACCGGGGCGGACCGCTGACATCCATGGCGTCCGGCCAGCCAGACGAGGTTGAGCTTCTCGCGGTTCTCGTTAAACAGTCGTTGAACGCTGACGTCGGGCATTGGGATTCCATTCGTTCAGGATGTGCCAGGCTTGTGACGCGTCGGTCGCCGCTAGCAGCGCTTGACGCAATTCGGAATCGTTGAACATTTCTGCGATTTCACCCAGTAATTTCAAGTGCTGTTCATTGGCATGTTCGGGCACCAGCAAGGTAAAGGCCATTTTGACATTCTGCCCATCCGGAGAATCAAAAGGGATGTCGCCGGAAATTCTGATGAAGGCACAAATGGCTTCCCGGAGTCCCTTCAGACGTCCGTGTGGGAGGGCGAAGCCATGGCCCAGCCCTGTGGAACCCAGTTTCTCACGATTGAACAAGGCATCGAAGATCTGGCTTCTGGAAATCTGATTGTGATTTTCAAAAAGTATCCCGATCTGTTCGAACAAGCGTTTTTTGCTGCTGACATCAAGATCCAGGACAACGTGGCCGGGATCAAGCAGTTGTTTAAAGGAGGTCATGGGCACGATCCGAATCAGTCACCAGCCAGATGCTTTATGGGTAGGCCATTACGTTGATCATGTTGCTTTTCTTTGTGCCGAATGATTTGACGATCGAGCGTGTGAACCAGTTCGTCAATGGCTGCGTACATGTCCGAGTTGGAAGCTTCCACAAACAGATCACGACCATTGACATGCACATTGGCCTCCACGTGCTGGTTGAGTTTCTCAACCGTGAGAATCACACTCACATCGATGGGATGATCAAAATGCCGTTTGACGCGCTCCATCTTGTCTACAACATAATCCCGGATGGCTGGGGTAATTTCGATGTGTTGTCCGGTAACTATGACATTCATTTTGTGCTCCCTCAGTGAGTTACAATGTTTTTCGCTGACTGGCCGGATGGATTTGCATTGCTTCGCGGTATTTGGCCACAGTGCGTCGTGCTACCACGAGGCCCTGATTAGCCAGAATATCCGAAATCCGGTTGTCAGACAGCGGGTTCCTATGATCTTCGGCACCGATCAGTTGTTTGATGAGCGCCCTGATCGCAGTGGAGGAAGCAGCGCCACCTGCTTCCGTACCGACATGGCTGCTGAAAAAGTATTTCAGTTCGAAAAGTCCGCGCGGAGTCAACATGTATTTTTGCGTTGTGACCCTGGAAATCGTGGATTCGTGCAGTCCAAGAATATCAGCAATTTCCCTTAGCACCAGGGGACGCATGGCGACTTCACCATGTTCAAGGAAACTTTGCTGGCGCTCAACAATCGCCTGTGAAACACGCAGAATGGTGTCGAATCGTTGCTGGACATTTTTGATCAACCAGCGAGCTTCCTGAAGTTGACTGGATAATTGCCCGCCTGGATCGCGTCCGCTTTTCATGAGGTTGGCATACAGGGCATTGACGCGCAATCTGGGCATCACCTCCCGGTTAAGACTGACACCCCATTTGCCTTTGGTTTTTCTGACGATGACATCGGGGGCCACGTAACGGGTTTCTGCCTGTACAAAAGCCGAGCCGGGTTTGGGATTGAGTTGGGTGATCAGCTTGCGCGCCTGGCGCAGTGTCGTATCGTTGATACCCAGCGCTTTTTTCAGACGGGGAAAATCACGCCCTGCCAGAAGAGGTAAATGATGCCTGACCATTGTCATGGCGGCAGCCCGTCCTTCAGTGGGTTCCGGTAACGCCTGGAGTTGTAACGCAAGACACTCTGACAAATCGTATGCCCCCACCCCTGCCGGGTCCAGGGACTGCAACAGGCGTAAGGTAACCTGGAGTTCATCCAATTCAACGTCCAGGGATTCTGGACATAAGGCCAGCATCTGATCCAGGGAAAGTTGCAGGTATCCCGCCTCATCCAGGTGGGAAAGCATCAGGGAAATCAGCTGATGATCGCGTTCGTTAAGCGTCATGAGGCGCAGTTGGGCGGACAGATGGTCTACCAATGTGAGCAGGTTGCTGGCCTGTTGCAAGGACTCGGGCTCATCCTCGTTATCGTGCCAGGTTCCGCCCAGCAAGTCCTCCGGACTCCAGGTTTCAGACGAATTCCAATCGCTGGAAGGCTCTGAACCTGAACTGTCCGTGCTGTCGGGAACGACTTGCAGGGGCTGGAACATTTGTGGCTCTGCGTCCGATTCTTCGCGTTCCAGCAAAGGGTTTTGCATCAGGAATTTTTCCAGTTCCTGATCGAGCTCCATTGTGGAAAGTTGCAGCAAGCGAATGGACTGCTGCAATTGCGGTGTAAGCACCAGATGCTGCGAATGTTTGAGCTGTAGGTTGACCTTCATGGCTCAAAGCTTGAAATGTTCACCCAAGTACACCTTCCTGACGCTTTCATTATAGATGATTTCATCGGGGTGGCCAGCGGCCAGGACGGATCCCTGGTTGATGATGTAGGCGCGATCGCAGATGCCAAGAGTCTCGCGCACGTTATGGTCGGTAATCAGGACCCCGATGCCGCGTTGCTTGAGGAAGCGGATGATTTGCTGAATATCCATGACCGCGATCGGATCGACCCCGGCAAAAGGCTCATCCAGCAGGATGAAACGTGGTTTGGTTGCCAGGGCGCGGGCGATTTCCACACGGCGGCGTTCACCCCCGGAGAGGCTGATTGCGGGATTGTTGCGGAGGTGTGCAATGTGAAGCTCTTCCAGTAGCTGGTCAAGTTCCTGCAGGCAGTCCTGCTCGGAAAGATCCCGCAGTTCCAAAACGGAGCGGATATTTTCTCCGACGGTCATGCGTCTAAAAATTGAGGCCTCCTGGGGCAGGTAGGACAGCCCGAGCTGGGACCGGCGATGAATGGGCAACAGGCTGAGTCGGGTCGCATCCAAATAAATATCGCCACCATCCAATGGAATCAAGCCGACCATCATATAGAAACAGGTGGTTTTTCCGGCGCCATTGGGGCCAAGCAACCCCACCACCTCTCCGTTTTCGACGGAGATTGAAACGTCTTTGACGACGATCCGGGAGCGATAGCGTTTGACCAGATGCTCTGCTCGCAGCAGGCTCATGGTGCAATTTCCGAATCGCGTTTTAAGGTTTGCGAAGGCGATGGAGAACCAGGCTTTGTCTTGTCATTTTTTGGTTGCAGCGTGACATGAACCCGGCCGTTGGGGGTTGATTGCCCGCCATCAGCATTTCCTGCGCCGCGTGCCTGGAGGAATTCGGATTTGGTGTCATAAGACAGATAATTTCCCCTGATTTCATCCTTGTCGCGGTGGACAACGGCCTTATCGAACAGCTCGATGCGGTCGAGCTTGCCGTTATACTCGATATGCTGCGCCATGCCATCCACCCATTCGTTCACTCCTTCGCGTTTTTGCCTGAAGGTGACAGGATTGCCATAAGCTGAGGCATATTTGAATCCATCAGCATCCTCACGTACGGTCATATTGTCTGCGGTCAGCCGGATTGTTCCCTGTGTAAGAACGACGCGTCCTTCGAAGTGCGTCGATTTCTTGTTGTCATCGGCGTTCATCCTGTCCGCTTCTATGTTAACTGGCTTCTCCCTGTCGGCCCGTTCGGCATGAACAGGCAGGCTGATCGCCAGCAACAAGACGGCTTTAAGGGTGACGCGGCGGTAGATAAGTGACTTTTGCACGAGTGAATTCGGCTATTTTGGTTTTATTATTGACGACCATGCTGAGGGCAGTCAGGGTGTCTTTCCCATAGTTTATGATCACAGGCTGATCTGTTTCGCCGATGCCGCGTTGGGGAAAGACCTTGAGGGTGGATGTCCTGACGACAGTCAATGGTTGGTCCTGAGTCGGTTCGCGAGTGACCACCACATTGCCGGTAAAAACGACCTCGTCTTCTCGCCCTGACCGCACAGCTTGTTCGGAACGTACGGTGATTGCCGGGGCATCGGGTTCAAGAGATGTAAAAACCACTTCATTAAAGTGAGAAGTGTCATCGTCCGGGTAATGTATCATTTTCTGCGCGCTGAGCGTGTAGTGAACCTGCCCGGTATCAGACAACTGACGGGCGGCAAAACGCTCCATGATCAGGTCCGGGTCGTGGTTCAACAGGCGGCTGTCGGGTAACGGGTTGTTTTCAACCACGCGCCACAACCAAGCGCTGACCATCGCCAGTAGCAATACTAC
>JAGWPH010000107.1 GCA_028870615.1 Betaproteobacteria bacterium | reverse complement strand
GCTGCGCGCCATTGCCAGGTATGACGAAACCGAGACAAGCCTATCAGTAACGACACCATGCTGTTTGCCCTGTACCGCTTGGGCTACAAAGGCAAGATGACCGGGCACAGTTTCCGCAGTGGCTTCCACTATTCTGAATGAAACCGGCTTCAATCCTGATGTCATCGAGCGCCAGCTTGCTCACTGCGAACGCAACGAGGTGAAGGGGGGTATATACAATCGTGCCAAATAGCAGCTTCTCCCGCCATAGGAGGCGTTGGACAAAATCAGCGCTACGCCTGGAGTTCGGCGATTCTGTTTGCAAGGACTTCCCCCGAGTGTCAAGGTTTAATGAATTGGATACCCGACGTAGATCAGAACACTCCGCGATCTGTCCGCTTCAGATTTCGACGAATGCGTACATCGTGCCCGGAGCAGCCAGTGAGTGATGTGCATAGCAGTCATCAGCGATCGGGTACCGGTGCATGATTGCGTGACGATTCTGTCATCGGTCAAGTCCCAAAATTAACGCGTGGGGCTACGCCCCACCACCCAAAACCCTGTCGCGCACCAATTCCTCTTAAATCCAGAATCTCATTGTTCCTGCAAAGGGTAAGAGGGTAAAAGTGCAAAGGGCAAGCTTCCTTCATTGCATTACGGAAGCGTCCTGGCTAAACGAAAACCGAAGTTGCCGCTCCGACGCCGGTTCGTACCCGACGCGGACGGCCGCGCGCTCGTCCTGCTGTTCGCCGTTCCAGGAGCCGCCGCGAAGATCGCGATTCGCGCCATCTCCTTGCCATACACTGCCATCCATTGGCGCGCCGTTGTAACTGTCGTGCCAACTGTCCTCAATCCACTCCCAGACATTGCCGCTCATGTCGTACAAGCCAAAGGCGTTGGCCTGTTTGCTGGCTACTGGATGGGTCGTTTGGCCGCTGTTGCCGTTGTACCACGCCACGCTGTCCACGTTGTTGCTGCCGCAGTATTCCTGCTGCTCTCCCGCATGGCAGGCGTATTCCCATTCAGCTTCACTGGGCAGGCGATATTGTTTGCCGGTATTGGCGTTGAGTTTCTGGATGAATGCCTGGGCATCGTTCCAGTTCACCATTTCCACTGGACAATTTTCTCCGCAGTTATTGAAGTGACTGGGGTTGTTTCCCATGATGGTTCTCCACTGACCTTGGGTCACTACGGTCTTGCCTATGGCAAACGCTTGGGAGATGGTGACGAGATGCACGGGTTTTTCCCCAGATAGGCCGTTGTTCGAACCCATGTCGAAGCTGCCCACTGGAAGCGCGACCATCACGGGACAGTCCGGGCAGTCCTGGAATTCTTTCAGCTTTGACAGATCCGGAACCATGGCCTCCCATTGGTAAATCTGGTCCTGTACCAGCCGCGCATTCGGTGCTTTGGGCACCAAGGCCAGATAGTGTTTCATTTCCAACACCGCTGCGCGGTACTGCTTCAACTGACCCAGGATAAACCCACGATCATAGTGCCCCTGCGGCCACCAGGGCGCCAACTCAAGCCCTTTTGCATACAAGTTCGCCGCCTCCTGGAACTGGTTCTGCTTCACCATGAATTCCGCTTGCACCCTGTATTTGCGGGCTTCCTCCGGCAATGTCGGCTTGGGGTTGGCGGCCCGGTATTCTGCGGCAATTCCCTGAAAGGGATCGTTCGTATCATCGGCAAATACCGGTGCGCAGATCAGGAAAACAAGCGCCGTAAAAAATAACTGAACGTATTTCATCTGGCCTCT
>JAGWPH010000106.1 GCA_028870615.1 Betaproteobacteria bacterium | reverse complement strand
TCACCGGCATTACCAAGGAGATCATGCAGGTCGCCCTGGCCCAAGCCAAGGAAGCGCGTATGCATATCCTGGGCATCATGAAACAGGCCGTTCCTGATCCCCGTCAGGAATTGTCCACGTACGCACCGCGCATCATCACGATCAAGATCAACCCGGAGAAGATCCGCGACGTGATCGGCAAGGGGGGCGCCGTGATTCGTGCCCTGACGGAAGAAACCGGGACCACCATCGACATCCAGGATGACGGTACCGTCAACATCGCCTGCCTGAGTTCAGAAGCGGGCGCTCTGGCCAAGAAGCGCATTGAAGACCTCACAGCCAATGTGGAAGTGGGGAAAGTATACGAAGGGACCGTACTCAAGTTGCTGGATTTTGGCGCCATTGTCAGCGTATTGCCTGGGCGCGATGGTTTGCTGCACATCTCCCAGATTGCCAATGAGCGTGTCAATGCTGTAGCGGATTACTTGAAGGAAGGCCAGCAGGTCAAGGTCAAGGTGCTGGAGGCAGATGAAAAAGGTCGTTTGCGTCTGAGCATGAAAGCCTTGTTGGAACCCGTTGCCGCGGAGCTTCCCGCCCAGCAATAAGCCCCGCCTTGGTGCATTTCAGCCAGGGTTTGGTTTAATTGCACCACCATTGTGGTCATTGAGGCTTGACCCTGATTTTGGGGTTTGCCCCGAAAAAAAGCCGGATTCTGGTTAAGAATCCGGCAAGTAGATCCACAATAGGAGGCATTCGAAAAAAATCCGCTCGACCCTCGCTAAAGGTACGAGCATTTATCGTGCCATCAAATCAGGGCAGCGGTGTTTCCATTCGGATACGGTATTTTTCCATGCGGTAACGTAGGGTCATGCGGGTTATACCCAAGCGCCGGGCTGCTTCAGAAATGTTACCGTGGCTGGCCGCAAGGGCCCGCTGAATCAAGGTACGCTCGGCATCCCCCAGCGTGACGCTATCCCAATTTTCCGGTGTTGGCGAAGAGGGCTCCTGCAGGTTGAGCGGCAGAGCAAAGGCCTGGGCTGTCAATGGCGCATCCCCGGAAAGCAGTACTGCACGTTCCGTCAAATGTTTCAATTCCCGTACATTACCTGGCCAGGCATAGCCCAGCAGGGCTTTCAGGGCGTCTTCGCTGAAGCGGGGGGTAGCCAACCGATAGCGCTGGGCCGTCTGGTCGGCATAGTGCCGCGCCAGCAGGAGGATATCTTCGCCGCGTTCACGCAACGGGGGCAGGGAGAGGGTCAGGACATTCAACCGGAAATACAGGTCGGAACGAAACGCGCCCTGATCTACCTGCTGACGTAAGTTGCGGTTGCTTGCAACCACGAAGCGGGCATAAATCGGGCGTTCACGGACCGAACCGACGCGACGTACGCGGCGCCGTTCGATCACGGTCAATAGTTTGGCCTGAAGATCCAGTGGCAGCTCGCCAATTTCATCCAGAAACAAGGTGCCGTTTTCGGCGGCCTCCAGGAGCCCGGTACGCGCCTGCAACGCGCTGGTGTAGGCACCTTTTTCGTGGCCAAACAGTTCGGCTTCGATCAGGTCGCGCGGCAGGGCGGCACAGTCCACATGGACGAAGGGAGCGGTGTGGTTGGCGCTTTCCTGATGCAGTAAATGAGCCACCACATCTTTGCCGGAGCCGGTTTCGCCCTGAATCAGGACTGTCGGGCCTGCGGCTTCCGTACTGGTGAGTTTGCCCAGTTGTCGAATTTGCTGACGCAACGCGCGCAGTGCTGGACTCTCGCCCAACATGACCACGCCTTCCATGTTTCGGGCTTCTCGTTCGCGGG
>JAGWPH010000105.1 GCA_028870615.1 Betaproteobacteria bacterium | reverse complement strand
TTAAGGCTGGCCGGAATGAGTAACGGTTGAGACTGCAACCCCTGCTGGAGCAAGGCGCTTTTAAGGCGTTCATATAGGATCCGCTCATGGGCCGCATGCATATCCACCAGAATCAAACCCTGGCTGTTTTGGGCCAGGATATAGATGCCATGCAGCTGAGCCAGGGCATACCCCAGAGGAGGCACCACGCCTTCGGACGCCGCTGGCTGCCCATGCGCAACGACGCGCTCTTCTGCCCGAGGCCGGGACAGTGGGCCGAATAGGGCGGCGTGAAAGGCATCGGGTTCACGTATGGCCAAGGTCTGCTGCAACGGCAGACGCGATGCGGTTGCCCCTCCTGCTGAATAATCAGGCCTGTCCTGAAAAGATACCGATTCGCGCCCGGGAGCCGTTCCAGCCAATGCCTTGCTGATACTTTGAAACATGAAGCGGTGCACTGCCTGGGATTCGCGGAATCGGATTTCCGTTTTAGCAGGGTGCACGTTGACATCAACGGCGGCGGGGTCGAGATCAAGAAAAAGGACATACGCAGGATGCCGCTGGTGATGAAGAACATCCTGATAGGCTTGACGTATGGCATGCATTACCAGTTTGTCACGCACAAAACGGCCGTTGACGAAAAGATACTGCGTATCCCGTGAGGCCCTGGAGTAGGTTGGCCGAGCAACCCATCCCTGCACTTTCAGTCCGGCAACCCGCTCTTCCAGAGGTAGCGCAGCGCTGACAAACTCCTCGCCAAGGACAGAACGCACACGCAATTCCAGGCTGGAAACAGGCCAATGTCGCTGGGTGCGCCCATTGTGCGCCAGCCGGAATGCCACTTGTGGACAAGCCAATGCCAACCGATGCAGCAGATCATCACAATGGGCATATTCGGTAGCTTCCGACTTGAGGAATTTGCGGCGCGCCGGCGTTTCGGAAAACAGGTCCGCCACCACGATGGTTGTACCGGCATCACGTGCTGCAGGAGCCACCTCGTCGACTTTCCCTCCCCGACTGCGAATGCTGAAAGCATGAGATGCGCCCCGGGCTCGACTGATCACAAAGACCTCGGCCACAGAAGCCATGCTGGCCAGGGCCTCGCCGCGAAACCCCAAGCTGGAAACCATTTCAAGGTCACCCAACGTACGAATTTTACTGGTGGCATGGGCCGCCAGTGCCATGGGAAGGTCGTCGGCGTCCATGCCTAACCCATTGTCTTCCACGCGGATCCGCTTGACGCCACCCTGTTCCAGGCTCACCGCAATGTCGCTGGCTTGAGCATCAAGTGCATTTTCCACCAACTCTTTCAACGCTGAAGCAGGTCGTTCCACCACCTCACCCGCTGCAATTTGGGCAATTAAAACATCGTCCAGCCGATGAATTCTGCTCATGGAGACACAGCGAGACGACTGCCTTGCAGATCAGATCGTACGGTGCGGGATTTGTTTAGCGGCGGATTGGCTGCCAGGTAGCGCTGGAGACCAGCCAGAATCGCCTCAGCCAATTTGTCCTGGTACTGGATATCGTTGAGGCGCCGCTCTTCTTCAGGATTGGTAATGAAAGCCGTTTCTACCAGGATGGATGGAATGTCGGGCGATTTCAACACGGCAAACCCCGCCTGCTCCACTTCGCCCTTATGGAGCACATTGACATGACTAAGTTCGCCTAATACCGCTCGAGCAATTTTGAGACTGTCATTGATAGTTGCGGTTTGGGATAGATCAAACAACGTTTGAGCCAGGTAAGTTTCATGAGTGTTGATATTAATGCCCCCAATGAGGTCGGCCTCGTTTTCACGCTTGGCCAACCAACGCGCAGCCACCGAAGTTGCCCCTTTTTCGGACAAGGCAAACACCGATGAACCCCGCGCATCCCTATTGATAAAAGCATCGGCGTGAATGGACACAAACAGGTCGGCATGTAGTTGACGAGCCTTGGCAGTACGCCCCTGAAGTGGAATAAAGTAGTCGCCATCGCGAATCAGAACGGCACGCATATTGGGTTGTGCATCGATCTGTGCCTTGAGGCGACGCGCAATGGCCAGGGTAACCTTTTTTTCATAGGTCCCCCCTCGCCCGTGTGCCCCGGGATCTTCCCCCCCATGCCCTGCATCCACGGCAATCATGATGCGCTGTTCATTCTTGGGTTTGCGAGAAGGCCCGGTCATGGAAGGAATCACCGCGCCCGGCGCGGGGGCGACCGCAATTCCAGGTGCCGTGGTGTTTTCCGATGGTGCTGCTCGGACCTCCTCGCCCTGCGGCGCCGGCGTTGCGGCACCGGATTGATGGTTTTCAAGCAAGGCCATCAAAGGGTCCAGGGGAACTTCAGGATAGAT
>JAGWPH010000104.1 GCA_028870615.1 Betaproteobacteria bacterium | reverse complement strand
GCATCTCGGCGATGCGTTCGCGATCGGCCAGTGCGGCCTGGCGACCAACCTCGGGATCCGCACCAGCGCCCAGTCCCTTGGTCAGGGCCCCGCCCAGTTGCAGCATCTTGCCTGCCTTGCTGCGTTTGAGCGCCTGACTGTCGGTATTCATGGCAATAAACTCCACACCGGAAACGCCGCGCGTCACCATATGTTCTACGGCATTGCCCCCACATCCCCCTATCCCAACTACTTTGATCACGGCATCAGGGGATTCGCAATCCTGGATTTCAAAATTTGGCATGTTAAGTTTTCTCCTTTCCGACAGAACGAATAGTACTGAATTAAAATGCACTCTTGAACCAGTCTTTCATACGATCAACCAGTTGTGTGAGTGAACCGATGCTCGCCCGCGACACTTGCGCTTTCTGATGCTGCTCAAAACCTGAAATCAGCAATCCCATGCCGGTAGCAAACCGCGGATTGCGCACCACCTCCGAGAGTCCGCCACGATAATTGGGCACACCCACCCGGACCGGCATATGAAAAATTTCCTCACCCAGTTCCAGCATGCCGCTCATGGCGCTGGTCCCGCCCGTGAGGACGATGCCTGAGGACAGCAGTTCCTCGAATCCACTGCGCCGCAACTCAGCCTGGATCAGGGTGAATAACTCCTCGACGCGGGGCTCGATCACTTCAGCCAGGGTGTGGCGCGACAATTGACGCGGCCCCCGATCGCCCACGCCAGGAACTTCCACCATCTGGTTGGCGTCGGCCAGCTGCCGCAAGGCGCATCCGTGGACGATCTTGATTTCTTCGGCCGCTGCGGTGGGCGTGCGCAAGGCCATGGCAATGTCGTTGGTGATCTGGTCTCCGGCAATGGGAATGACTGCGGTGTGCCGAATGGCTCCCTGAACAAACACGGCCAGGTCGGTGGTCCCGCCACCGATGTCCACCAGGCAAATCCCCAGATCCTTTTCGTCTTCCGTCAGGACCGCTGTGGCCGAAGCCAGCGGCTGAAGGATCAGGTCGCGCACCTCGAGTCCGCAGCGGCGGACGCATTTCATGATGTTCTGGGCCGCCGAAACCGCTCCGGTGACGATATGGACCTTGACCTCCATGCGAACGCCGCTCATCCCCACCGGTTCGCGCACATCCTCCTGGCCATCAATGATGAATTCCTGGGTCAGGATATGCAGGATCTGCTGGTCGGTTGGAATGCTCACGGCACGGGCCGTTTCCAGCACCCGCTCCACATCCATGGAGGCCACTTCCTTGTCCTTGATGGCCACCATGCCGTGGGAATTAAAGCTTTTGACATGGCTGCCGGCGATGCCGGTGATCACTTCGCGAATCTTGACGTTGGCCATCAGTTCCGCTTCTTCCAGCGCCCGCTGGATGGAACTGACGGTGGATTCGATATTGACCACCACACCACGCTTGAGGCCGCGGGACTGGTATTGACCCAGGCCGATGACCTCGAATCCGGCCCCGTCTGGTGACGCTTCAGCCACGATGACCGCGATCTTCGACGTACCGATATCGAGAGCAACAATCAGGCTGCGGCTGTCTCGATTTTTTGAAATCATGGGCTTTATCCTCACAAATCCGCTGTGCGCAAAGCGAATCCGCTGGAGTAGCGCAAATCCACCAAGGCGTTACGGGGCGAATCTTCCTTGAACACGATGGGATAGACCCCGACAAAACGCGTCAGCCGCTCATGGATGTTGTCGCGTCCCAGGGACAGGGTCAGCCCATTGTCCAGGCGCAGGGTCCAGGCCCGCCGTTCGGACAGGTCCAACGCTTCCACCCGGCGTCCGATGGGCTCCAGCTCGCGATTGAACTGCTGCATCTCGCGGGCGATTTCCTGACCGCTTCCCGGGGGGCCATCCACGCGGGGCAAGGCTCCCGCATAATCAGCCACGAAGACTTCGCCCCAGGTGTTGACGAGTTGGTCATCGCCCCAGTAGGCCAGGGGATGCTGCTCCTCCACCTGCACTTCGAGCCCATTGGGCCAGAGCCGCCGCAGATTGACAGAGCGTACCCAGGGAATGGTGCGCAACTCGGCCGCTGCCGCATTGAGATCCACAGTGAAAAAATTGCCGCGCAAGGCATGGGCGCGTTTCATCACCAGGTCGCGGTCCACCTGCTGCAGGTCACCGCTCACCACGGCACGCTGAATCTGAAACATGGGTCGCTGGGCCACCCAGCCCATGAGGGCCAGCAGGAGAGCCAGCACAAGACCGGCTGCCAGGGCTTTCAGCGCCAGAATCAGGGTGCGCCGTAGCGGGGGAAACCGATGGGCGGCCTGGGTCCCGTCACGCCGGCGCGTTCCCATGGAAGCCCCGCGATGACGGCCCACTCGCACCGGCGCTTCGCGTTCGCGTTGCGAACGGGCAGCGCGTCGCCCCCAAGTCATCCATCCAGGAATCATCAATACTGCCATTTCATACCCTCCTTGGGCTTCATGCCGCCTTCCCTACAATCCGGACTTCAGTGACCAGCGCCACGCCCTGCTCCTGCAGGACCCGGGCCTGAACGCGTTGAATCAATGTTTCGATATCCCGGGCCGTGGCCCCTCCCAGGTTGACAATAAAATTGGCGTGCTTGCGCGACACTTCAGCCGCACCCACGCGTTCGCCTTTCAATCCGCACGCCTCGATCAGTTGTGCGGCATGCCCTCCCGCAGGATTGCGAAACACCGATCCCGCGTTGGGCTGCCCCAGAGGCTGGCTGGCCACGCGTTGTGCCAGGAGTTCGCGAATGCGCCGCAGTGCCTGGGTTGATGAACCATTGGGGAACGCAAGGCGCGCCGCAAGAAACCATTCCGCGTCAGGTTCCAGGGGGGCCAACCCCTCGCCACCCGAACGCGTCACCGACCCGGCGTGACACAGCACCACATGGCGGTAACCAATCTCATAGTCCGCTGCCGTGCGAATCCGGATGCGCCCGGTGCGATCCAGCGTCGTTACCGACACCACAAAATCCCAGGTTTCCGATCCATAGCAACCGGCGTTCATGGCCAGCGCACCCCCGATTGTGCCCGGGATGCCCGCCAGAAATTCGGCTCCGGACAATCCCAGACGCGCCGCCATGCGCGCGATTTTGGGGGCCGGCACGCCGGCCTCCGCTTCAAGCACCGTGCCCGCAACATCCGTCCCGACCACTTCGCTGGTGCGCAGCGCACCGTGCATGAGGACTACCGTGGCATCCAGCCCGCCATCCCGGACCAGCAAATTGCTCCCCAATCCCACCACGTGCAGCCGTTCATCGTGGGCACGCGTCATGACAAAACCCACCAGGTCGTCCCGATGTTTTGGCACATAGCATCGGGCAGCCACCCCGCCGGCACGCCAGCTGACATGGCGACTCATGGGCTCGTCCTGGCGCAATTCACCCCGGGCGTTCATGGCGCACTCCCGGTGAGTGCGATCAGTTGCGCCGGGAGTTGCCCGATGCTGCCCGCCCCCATGGTGATCAACACGTCCTGGGGTTGCAGCGTGTCCAGCACCCCTTGTGCCAGGTGGGACAAATCCTTGACGAGCAGCGGCTGCAACGGACTGACAGCGGCCAGTGCCGCAACCAGGGCAACGCTGTCGGCCCCGGCAATGGGCGCTTCGCCGGCTGCGTAGACCGGTGTCAGCACCAGCGCGTCCACCGAGGACAACACCGTGACGAACCCTTCAAAACAATCCCGCGTCCGGGTATAGCGGTGCGGCTGAAACGCCAGGACCAGACGCCGCCCCGGAAATGCGCCGCGCGCGGCGCTCAAGGTGGCTGCCATCTCCACCGGGTGATGGCCGTAGTCATCCACCAGGGTGAAACTTCCTCCGGTCGGCAGGGGCAGTTCACCATGGCGCTGGAAGCGCCGCGCCACCCCATTGAATTTTTCCAGGGCCCTGATGATGGACGGATAGGGCGCGTCCACTTCGATGGCCACGCAGATGGCGGCCAACGCGTTGAGCACGTTGTGATGTCCGGGCAAATTGAGCGTGACGTCCAGACGGCGTGCCACGCGTTGCGTGCGATCCGCGCGCAGCTCCACGCCAAAACTCATGCGCCCCGCTCTGGCCACCACATCCACGGCGCGCACGGCAGCCTCGGCCGAGAATCCGTAGGTCACGACCGGTTTGCTGACGCGTGCCAGAATGTCGCGGACCACAGGATCTTCAATACAGAGCACCGCAACCCCGTAGAACGGCAGATGCTCGAGAAATTCCACAAACGCCGACTTGAGGCGCTCGAAGTCATGGCCGTAGGTGTCCATGTGGTCGGCATCAATGTTGGTGACCACTGCCATGACCGGTTGCAGCACCAGAAACGAGGCATCGGATTCATCCGCCTCGGCCACGATAAACTCGCCGCTGCCCAGTGCCGCATGGCTGCCCGCACTGTTAAGACGTCCGCCAATGACAAAGGTTGGGTCAAGACCGGCTTCGGCCAGCACACTGGCAATCAGGCTTGTGGTTGTGGTTTTGCCGTGGGTCCCAGCCACTGCGATCCCTTTTTTAAGGCGCATCAGTTCAGCCAGCATGGTGGCGCGCGGCACCACCGGAATCCGCAGGGCGCGGGCCGCCGCCACTTCCGGGTTATTGGCCGTTACCGCAGTGGACACCACAACGGCATCCGCTCCGTCGATATACGCGGCATCATGGCCTTTCCAGATGACTGCCCCCAGCCCCGCAAGACGCGCGGTCGCGGCATTGCTGCCCAGATCAGAACCGCTGACCTGATAGCCCAGATTGAGCAGCACCTCGGCAATACCGCTCATGCCGGAACCCCCGATGCCGACAAAATGCACGTGGTTGACCTTATGTTTCATAGCGCGAGCTCCCTGCAGGCCACCGCCAGATCTTCGGTCGCTTCAGGTTTGGCCAGCATGCGGGCGGCCAGCGCCATCACCAGCAGCGTGTGGCGCGTCATGCTGCGCAACCATTGCGCCAACACCACCGGGTCCAGTTGGGATTGCGCCATCACGCGCGCAGCGCCATGGGCTTCGAAAAAACGGGCGTTGGCGGTCTGGTGGTCATCCACCGCAGCGGGAAACGGCACCAGAATGCTCCCCACCCCGGCCGCAGCAAGCTCCGCCATCGTAAGCGCTCCGGAACGGCAGATCACCAGATCGCACTCCGCATACGCTGCAGCCATGTTTTTGATAAAAGGCTGCAACTCGCCTTCCACCCCTTGTTCCCGATAAGACTGCCGCAGGATGTTCATCAGTTTGGCGCCGCCCTGGTGCAGCACATGCGGGCGCTGCTCTGCGGGAATCAACGCGAGCGCCTGGGGAATCAGGGTATTGAGCGCACGCGCGCCCTGACTGCCGCCCAGGACCAGAATCTGCAGCACCCCGCCGCGGCCGGAAAATCGCTGGTCGGGAGGCGCCAGGCCGGAAATTTCGGGGCGCACCGGGTTGCCTGCCCAGGTCACTGTGCGCGGCACGCCAAAGAGCCGCGCCAGGGGGTGGCGCGAGCGCGCTTTAAAGGATTGTGGAAACCCTTCGAAGACACGGCGCGCGCAGCACGCGAGGATACGGTTGGTCAACCCGGCCACGGCATTCTGTTCATGGATGATCAGCGGGCGCATCAACAACGTCGCCATGAGCCCTCCGGGAAAGGCTGCAAAACCGCCAAATCCCACAACCACATCGGGACGCTGACGCAACAGGACCATCAGGCTCTGGGCGCAGGCCAACAGGACCATCAACGGCGCCAACAGGGCGCGCAAGGGGCCTTTGCCACGCAGGCCGCTGATGGAAATGGTCTCGAGGACAAATCCCTGTTCCGGCACAAGATGCGCTTCAATCCCCGCCTGGGTGCCCAGCCAGACCACCCGCCAGCCCTCGGTGCGTAATTGCCGGGCCAGCGCCAGCGCCGGAAACACATGCCCGCCCGTACCACCTGCCATGATCAGCGCGCAGCGGCTCATGGCACGCGCCCGCGCACCATCTGGCGCGACTCGTAATCAATGCGCAGCAGCACGGACAGTGCCAGGACGTTGGCCACCAGGCCGCTGCCGCCGTAGCTCAACAGGGGCAGGGTCAAGCCTTTGGTCGGCAACATGCCCATGTTGACGCCCATGTTGACCACCGTCTGAACGGCAAACCAGATGCCCACGCCCTGTGCCGTGAGTGCCGCAAAATAACGCTCCATGGAAGCGGCCCGGTTGCCGATGGCAAACGCGCGCCAGACCAGAAACACAAACAGCGCAATGGTTGCGATCACGCCCACGAACCCCAGTTCTTCAGCGATCACCGCCATCAGAAAATCGGTATGTGCTTCGGGCAGGTAAAGTTGTTTTTCGACACTGGCGCCCAGACCGACGCCCAGCCATCCGCCGCGCCCAAAGGCAATCAACGCATGGGTGAGCTGGTAGCCTTTGCCAAAGGGGTCGGCCCAGGGATTCCAGAACCAGATCAGCCGATTGAAACGGTAGGGTGACAGCACCACCAGCAGCACAAATCCGACGGCCAGCACCATCATCAGCACCACAAACAGGCGCCAGTTGAGGCCGCCCAGAAACAAAATGGCCGCAGCGATGGCCGTCATGACGGCCAGCGCCCCAAAATCCGGTTCGCGCAACAACAGAAACCCCACCAGGAACATCACGATAAACATGGGCACGAAACCCTTCTTGAAACTGTGCATGAAGGCGGCTTTGCGCACGGTGTAATCGGCGGCATACAACACCACAAAACATTTCATGAATTCGGAGGGTTGCAGGTTGAGCACAACCAGCGACAGCCAGCGGCGGCTGCCGTTGACCTCCTTGCCCACGCCCGGAATCAGGACCAGGGCCAACCCCACCAATCCCACTCCGAACAGGTAGGGGGCCCACTTTTGCCAGACATCAATGCGCACCTGAAATGCCACCAGTCCTGCCAGCAGGGCCACGCCGACGTAAATCAGCTGGCGCACAAAAAAGTAGGTGGAGCGATACCCGATGTGACGGTCGGCTTCGGCCGAAGCGATCGACGCCGAATACACCATTACAATCCCCAGGGCCAGCAAGGCCAGAATGGTCCACAGCAGGGTCAGGTCGTATTCGGAACGCAGCAGGCGCGGCGTGGCGATGGCGGCGTTCATGGGCGCTCCGGAAGGGCTTGCACCGCGGCGATAAACGCGCGGGCCCGGTGCAGGTAGTTGTCAAACATGTCAAAGCTCGCACAGGCGGGAGACATCAGTACGACATCTCCGGGCTGCGCAAGACGCGCGGCCTGGCGCACGGCATCTTCCATGTCGGCGGCATGGGCGAGGGTCACGCCACACCCTGCCACCGCCGCTTCGATGCGCGGCGCATCGCGACCGATCAGGACCAGCGCACGGGCATGCTGTGCGAGTGCGGCTTTGAGCGGCGAAAAATCCTGGCCTTTGCCATCTCCTCCGGCAATCAGCACCACCGGTGCCGTCATCCCCGTCAGGGCGGCCACCGTGGCGCCCACGTTGGTTCCCTTGGAATCATCAAAATAAGTGACGCGGTTCACTTCGGCCACCCGCTCCACCCGATGCGGCAACCCCTTGAAGGTTTGCAGGGCCTGCACCGCCGCCGTGCGCGGGATTCCCAGGGCATCGCCCAGGGCCAGGGCTGCCATGGCATTGGCTGCGTTATGACGCCCGCTTAAAGGAAGCGTGGCCAGCGCCATGACGCCCTGCGAACCTTGACAGATCCAGGGCTGTCCGTCCCGAAGGGAGAGCCCCCAATCGCGCTCCGCCGGCGCGGCGTCCAGCCCGAAGGTCACCGCACCGGGCACCGCCATGGCCAGGGAGCGGCTGTCTTCCCGATTGAGGACGCGCTGGGCACAATGCGCAAAAATGCGCGCCTTGGCCGCCGTGTAAGCCGCCATGTCGGGATACCGATCCAGGTGGTCTTCCGTGACATTGAGCACGGTGGCCGCCTGGAGCTTGAGATGGGAGGTTGTCTCGAGCTGGAAGCTGGAGAGCTCGAGGACATAGACTTCCGCAGGCCGCATCTCGGCCAGCGCCGCCAGCACCGGCGTCCCGATATTGCCGATCACGGCTGTTTCAAGGCCCGCGGCCCGGGCCATTTCGCCGACCATGGTGGTCACCGTGGTCTTGCCGTTGGCCCCGGTAATGGCCACCACGCGCGGCGGATGCGGCAACGACTGGATGGTGCGGGCAAACAGTTCCACATCGCCCACCACTTCCTGGCCCCGTTGCAGGGCGGCCACCACTTCGGGCTCGGCCAGCGGAACACCGGGGCTTGCCACGATCATGGACACGTCCCCAAAACTGTCCCGGGCAAACGGTCCGGTATGCAAATCCACTTCCGGGTAATCGCGCCGCAGCGCTTCGGCGTGCGGAGGCAGCGCGCGGGTATCGGCCACCCGCACCCGCGCACCGTGGGCCCGCAACCAGCTGACGGTTGCCAGTCCGGTGTCGCCCAGGCCCAGCACCAGGACCGGGCGGGACTTGAGGGTGGCGGGATAGGGGGCGTTTATCATGTCCGGATCAGCGCAACTTGAGCGTGGACAGGCCGGCCAGGACAAGAATGATGGTAATGATCCAGAACCGCACCACCACCTGATTTTCTTTCCAGCCCTTCAGTTCGAAGTGATGGTGTACGGGCGCCATGCGGAAGATGCGATTGCCGGTCAACCTGAAGGAGACCACCTGCAATACCACCGACAGGGTTTCCAGCACAAACACACCGCCCATCACGAACAGCACGATTTCCTGACGCACGATCACCGCCACCAAACCCAGTGCCGCTCCCAAAGCCAGCGCACCAACGTCCCCCATGAACACTTCGGCCGGGTAGGCGTTAAACCACAAAAACCCGAGTCCGGCACCGGTCATGGCGGCACAAAAAACCACCAGCTCGCCCGCTCCGGGAATGCTGGGAAACGCCAGATACAGCGCAAACACCTTGTTGCCGGCCACGTAGGCAAACACCGCCAGCGCTCCGGAAATCATGGCGGTGGGCATGATGGCCAGGCCGTCCAGGCCGTCGGTGAGATTGACGGCGTTGCTGGTGCCCACGACCACGAAGTAGGTCAGGATGACAAAGCCCAGCCCGCCCAGGGGCAAGGCCACGGTCTTGAAGAAGGGCACGATCAGGTCGGTTTCGGCGGGCGTCGTGGCCATCTGCAAAAGTGCGAAGGAGACCAGCAGGGCAATCACCGACTGCCAGAAAAATTTGACGCGCGCCGACAACCCCCTGGGGTTGCGATGGACCACCTTGCGGTAGTCATCAACCCAGCCGATCACTCCGAATCCCAACATGGTGGCCAACACCAGCCACACATAACGATTGGAAAGGTCGGCCCAGAGCAGCGTGGTCACCGCAATCGCCACCAGGATCAGGGCGCCGCCCATGGTGGGTGTGCCGGTCTTGATCAAATGCGTTTGCGGCCCGTCATCGCGCACCGCCTGCCCGATTTTGTAGGCTGTCAGTTTGCGAATCATCAGCGGCCCGATCGCGAACGAAAGCGTGAGCGCCGTCAGCGTTGCCAGAACCGCCCGCAGCGTGATGTAGTCGATCACGCGAAATCCGTGAATGCTTTGAGACAGCCAATGGGCCAGGGCTAACAACATGATGTGTTTCCTTGAGGGCTGGTTGTCATTGCACCAATCCCTCCACGACGCGTTCCATCTGCATGAATCGCGATCCTTTCACCAGGACGGTGGCATCGGCATTGAGCTGGGGATGCAAGATACTGACCAGCGCCGCTGCCGATTCAAAATGGCGGGCCTGCGGACCAAAAGCGCGGCAGGTCTCCCGGGTCAACTCCCCCAGGGTGAAACAGTCATCGATGCCTGCCGCACGCGCGACCTGTCCCACTTCGGCATGCAATCCGGGCGCTTCCTTTCCCAATTCCCCAAGGTCTCCCAGCACCAGAATGCGCCGCCCTGGACGCGCCGCCAGTACGGCAATCGCGGCCAGCACCGAATCGGGATTGGCGTTGTAGGTGTCATCAATGATCAGCGCGCCACGTGCAGAGAATTTGGTCTGGAGCCGCCCCGGCACCCCCTGAAAACTTTCCAGCCCCTGGCGAATGGCTTCGGCATCAATGCCCAATGCGGTGGCTGCGGCTGCAGCGGCTACGGCGTTGTTCCGGTTGTGCCGCCCGGGAACATTGAGCCGGACCTGAAGCACGGCCTGGGGCAATTCAATCTTCAGCATCTCGCCCTGGGAATGCCCGCGCACCATGGCCGGTTGATCCAGTGCGAAGTCCAGCACGTCGTGACCTGCCGCGCACTGGCGCAACACGGGCGTCATGGCCTCGCCTGCCGGAAGCACCGCCACGCCGGTGGCGGACAGGCCTTCAAACAATTCTCCCTTGGCACGCGCCACCGCTTCCAGGCTGCCCACCATCCCCACATGCGCGCGCTGCACATTCGTGATGAGCCCCACATCCGGCCGCGCCACCCGCGTCATGCCGGCGATTTCGCCGGCATGGTTCATCCCCATCTCGACCACCGCCCAGCGGTGTCCGGGACGCAGTCGCAGCAGCGTCATGGGCAAGCCCAGGGTATTGTTCAGATTGCCTGCGGTGGCGAGCACACTGTCCTGCGGATTCAATCCTTGCAATCCGGCAGCACAACGCAGGATGGCCGCCAGCATTTCCTTGACACTGGTCTTGCCATTGCTGCCTGTCACCGCCACCACCCGCGGGTTGATTTTCCGGCGCCAGGATCCTGCCAGGGTGGACAGCGCTTGCGCAGTGGAAGGCACCTGGATCAGACGCGCCGCATCGTCCCGATGAACGCCCTGGGTTTCCACGATGGCCCCCACGGCCCCCTTTCGCAGCGCATCGACCACAAAGGCATGACCGTCGAAATGTTCGCCGCGCAATGCCACAAACAGGTCTCCTGCTTCGAGCTGGCGGGTATCCGTCGACACCCGGTTAAATGACACAGGGGCCAGGGTTGCGTGGACGCCCAGAATTTTGGCTGCTTCCTGAAGACTCATCATGCGTGTCCCCCGTCAAGACAACGCTGGGCCACGGCACGATCGTTGAACGGCAATTTCTGACCCGCCACCTCCTGGGTGGTTTCATGCCCTTTGCCGGCGATCAGCACCACATCTCCCGGCTGGGCCGAGGCAATTGCCTGACGGATGGCCTGGGCCCGATCGGGAATGCGTTTGAACGGGACGGGAATGCCCTGGGCAATCTGGTCGAGAATGGTTTCGATGGATTCGAAGCGCGGGTTGTCACTGGTCAACACCACCTGATCCGCGAGGCGCGCAGCCACTTCCCCCATCAACGGGCGTTTGCCGGGATCGCGATTGCCACCGCAACCAAACACACAAATCAACCGGCGCCGTGGCGCGATCGCTTCGCGCAATGTGACCAGCGCTTTCTCCAGGGCATCCGGGGTATGCGCATAATCGATCACCACGAGTGGGCGGGATCCGCCTCCCAGACGTTCCAGCCGCCCCGGGGGCGCCGTCAATCGGGCCACCCCGGCGCAAACCTGTTGGAGTGTCATGCCCCCCATCAGCGCCGCAGCCATGACGGCCAGCACGTTGGACACATTGAAGCGGCCCATGAGCGGCGCCTCCACGTGCGCGCTGCCCCACTTTCCCGCCACCTCAAAACGCAATCCGTACGCACTCACGTCGATATTTCCGGCTTTCAGGAGCGCCACGCCGGGTGGCGCCTGCACGTCTTCCAGGGTGTAGCCAATCATTTTGGGGACAGCCTTCGCCCTTGCGACCAGCTTCATTCCAAACGGATCGTCCAGATTGATGACTCCAAATTCCAGGCCGGCTGCTTCAAACAGCAGCGCCTTGGCTTCCCCATAAGCCTCCAGCGTGCCGTGGTAGTCGAGATGATCGCGCGAGAGGTTGGTAAACAGCGCACCGCGAAAGGCAATGCCTGCCACGCGTTCCTGCACCAGCCCGTGGGACGAGACTTCCATCGCACAGGCTGTCGCGCCCTGCTGCAGGCAGCGGGCCAGCACCTGTTGCAACACAATGGCGTCGGGCGTGGTATTGAGTGCGGGCTCCAGCTGCGTCAACAGCCCGTTGCCCAGCGTCCCCACCACGGCACAGGGTTTGCCGGCCTGTTGCAATAATTGCGCGAGCCAGTGGCTGCAGCTGGTCTTGCCGTTGGTGCCGGTGATGCCGACAACCCACAGATGGTGAGAAGGTTCGCCATACACCTGCCCGGCAATGGCGCTGATCTGGGCGCGTAATCCCGGAATGCCCTGATTGGGGACAGACCACTCCGATGCCCAGGCAAATCCCTCGCGCTCCCACAGTACCGAAGCAGCGCCCCGCTCGATGGCTTCAGGAATATAACGGCGTCCATCGGACTGGGCTCCCGGATAAGCCGCAAAGGTCATGCCGGGAGTGACGCAGCGACTGTCCGCGGTCAGGTCCACCAGGGGCAACCCCAGATGATGCAGGGCCGCGACATCCACAGGGGGTGCGCGGCCGGGAGCGTGGGGAAACCGGGGGGCAGGGGTCATGTGTCCTCCGCCGCCGCAGTGCCGGCGGGATGAGGCAGATCAAACGCACTGCTGGTGGGGTCATCGGGCGGCACCGCAAGCATCTGCAGCACGTTGCCCATCAATGACGAAAATACGGGCGCAGCCACCATCCCGCCGTAATAGCTGTTCCCCGCAGGCTCGTCGATCATGACCGCGATCAGCACACGCGGCGCAGATGCCGGCGCAAATCCCACAAACGACGCCACATAGCGATTCACGTAACGCCCATCCATGAGCTTATGCGCGGTCCCGGTCTTGCCCGCCACACGGTAGCCCCTGACCTGGGCCGCCGGCGCGGTCCCTTCGGGTTTGACCACCAACTCCAGCATGTCGCTGACCTGATGCGCTGTCAGTGCAGAAATGACCTGGCGTCCGGGCGCCGGTGTCGTGACCCGGGTCAGCGACAGGGGTCGCATCATGCCGTTATTGGCAAAGATGGTGTAAGCCCGGGCCAACTGAATCAGGCTGACCGAGATGCCGGTGCCGTAAGACATGGTGGCCTGCTCGATGGGTTTCCAGGTCCTGAACGGCCGCACCCTGCCTCCCGCTTCCCCGGGAAAACCCAGCTTGGGCGTCTGGCCAAATCCCACATCGGTGAACATGTTCCAGAGCGTTTCCGGTGGCAGGGCCAGGGCAATGCGCGCCGCCCCCACATTGCTGGAATGCTGGATCACCTGGGCTACCGTGAGCGCCGTCGATGGATGGGTGTCGCGAATGGTGCTGGAGCCAATCGTCATTTGACCCCCACCGGTGGCGATGACAGTGGTGGGAGTGACCTTGCCGGTTTCCAGCGCGGTGGCAATGGTAAACGGTTTCAGGGTGGAGCCGGGCTCAAAGGTGTCCGTGATGGCGCGGTTGCGCAACTGGGCGCCCGAGAGATGTTCGCGTTTGTTGGGATCGTAGTCCGGATAGTTGGCCAACGCCAACACCTCGCCGGTCTGCGTGTCCAGGATGACCACGGCGCCCGCCTTGGCCCGGTTGAGGGTCACCGCATTGCGCAATTCGCGATAGGCCAGGTGCTGGATACGCCCATCCACACTGAGCACGATGTCCTTTCCGGGGTGGGAAACGCGGATGCTTTCCACATCCTCGATGATCTGCCCCGTACGGTCCTTGATGACCCGACGGGCGCCGGTGCTTCCCCCCAGCTCGGCCTGATAGGTCAGTTCCACCCCTTCCTGGCCGTGGTCATCGGCATCGGTAAAGCCCACCAGGTGTGCTGTCTCTTCTCCCTTGGGATAGGCGCGATGAAACCCATGCTGCTGGTATAACCCAGTCAGCCCGAGGTCCATGACCTGTTGCGCAACTTCCGGAGCGACCTGGCGCTTGAGGTAGACAAAGTTGCCATGGCCGCTGGTCAGGCGTTGCTCCACCTCCTTGGGATCCATATGCAGCAGTCCCGCCAGTGCCCGGTATTGGCCGGGTGACAACGCGATATCCTCGCGACTGGCCCAGATGGAATCCGAGGGTGTGCTGATCGCCAGGGGCTGGCCATTGCGATCACGAATGATGCCCCGGCTGGCTGGCATTTCGATGACGCGGCTGTAACGTTCATCGCCCTTCTGTTGCAAAAACCCTGCATGAACCCCCTGCAGCCAGGCCGCGCGCCCGGCCAGGCCTGCAAAACAGGTGATCAGGGTGATCAGGAGCAAACGCGAACGCCATCCATCCAGGCGCAGGTTGAGACGCGTGCTGTTGACCCCGACATTCATTGCGCCCCCTGGATATGAGGCTGCCCGATGACAATCAGGCGGGTATCGGACGGCGCGGGCACTCGCATCTGCAGGCCATGGAGCGCCCCTTCCTCGACGCGATGGCTGGAGCTGAGTGTGCCCTGCTCGATCTGGAGCTGGTTCCATTCGGCAATCCGCTGCTCCGCCGTATCCTTTTCTTTCTGCAGGTCCATAAACAGGCGACGCGCGCGATGCTGGGCGTGCACCACGCCAATGGCCAATATCACAACCAGGGCAAACAGGATGATGTTGAGACGACTCATGCGGCCGTTCTCTCCGCCACACGCATCACGGCGCTGCGACTGCGGGCATTGGCCGCAATCTCCTGCGCGGAGGGGCGCACCATTTTTCCAACCAGACGCAGGCGTGGTGCGGGACGATCCGCTTCACGCACCGCAAGTCCGCGGGGAATTTCGGGAGGCTGCGCGTGCTCGCGCAGGAACTGCTTGACGATGCGATCCTCCAGGGAATGGAAACTGATCACCACCAGGCGCCCGCCAAGGTTAAGCGCTTCAAGCGCCTGGGGTAACACCGCGGCGATTTCCTGCAATTCGCCATTGAGATGGATGCGCAGCGCCTGAAACGTGCGCGTGGCCGGATCCTGTCCCGGTTCGCGGGTGTGGACTGCCGAGGCCACGATACGCGCCAGTTGTCCGGTGGTGCTGATCGGCTCCAGGGTTCGCGCCATCACGATGGCCTGGGCGATCTGGCGCGCAAAACGGTCTTCACCGTACTCGCGAATGACCCGCGCAATTTCGTCGCGTTCGGCGTGTGCCAACCATTCGCTTGCGGGTTGTCCGCAACCGGTATCCATGCGCATGTCCAGCGGACCATCCAGACGAAAACTGAAGCCGCGCACAGCCTCGTCAATTTGGGGAGAGGAAACGCCCAGATCCAGCAGCACCCCATCCACGCGCGTGATGCCCCGTTGCCGCAGCACCTCGCTCAGAGCGGAAAAACTGGCACGCACGATTTCAAAACGAGGGTCCTCAACCATGGCCGCAGCGCTCACCGCAGCTGCGTCCCGATCGAGCGCAATGAGGCTGCCCGTCGGGCCCAGCGCCTCGAGAATGCGCCGGCTGTGGCCCCCGCGCCCGAAGGTGCAGTCCACGTAAATCCCGGCGGGCCGGATGGCCAGGGCGTCGATTGCTTCGGCGAGAAGGACGGTGATGTGTTGCATGGTGGGGCGGCCCATTTCGCAGTGGGTCATTGCTAGAGCGAAAGGTCTTCCATCCCTGCGGGCACCAGGTCGGGACCGAGCTTTTCGATTTCCTCGAACTGCTTGTCCCAGGCGGCAGGATTCCAGAGTTTGAAGTGACTTCCCTGGCCAAACATCATCAGCTCGCGCTCGATCCCGGCAAAGCGGCGCAGGGCGGGCGACACCAGAACGCGACCTGCTGCATCCATTTCCACGTCATCGGCATGTCCCACCAGCAATCCCTGCAACAGGGTGGTCTGGCGATCGAGGCCGGATTTCTTCATGATGGCGGCGCGAATGGGTTCCCAGGAGGGGCGTGGATAGAGCAGCAGACAACGATGGGGATGGGCGGTGATGACCAGATGACCCTCACCTTGGGCGCGCAGGGCGTCGCGGTAGCGGGTGGGAATCGCCAACCGGCCCTTGGCATCCAGACTGATTTCTGATGGTCCCTGAAACACGATCTCCCCCTTGTCCCCTTAATTGACCACAAATTCCCATTTCTTCCTACTTTTTTCCACTATAGGGCAACGATAAAACAGGGTCAAGGCTTATTACAGCCAACTGGCTGATTTTTTTGAGGGAAAGGAGAAATCGGAGGGGGATGTCAAAAATGGCCCCGAAAGGCCATCGAAAAGAAAAGAAGCTGGCCTGTAAGCCGGGTTCTGTCGAGGACAGTCATTCCTCTAGGCGGCCGGTTACCCGGACGCTCCAGCAACCTACCCGGAAGCCGCGCGAGCCACGCGATTGCTTCCCTATTTGGTCTTGCTCCGGATGGGGTTT
>JAGWPH010000103.1 GCA_028870615.1 Betaproteobacteria bacterium | reverse complement strand
TATTCCAATGGGTTCGAATACGGTCTCCTCCTGCTGCCAGTGCGGCGTTGCAGAGGCTCACGGGATCAACCCATCCCCCTTGCGGGAAATACCAACCGCCCCAATGCACTTTGGTTCCGCTAAGTTTCCCGGCAGCAGCCGGTTCCAGAAACTCGACATAATCTGACAGATAGTGCTGATGGGCGATGATGCTGCGTTGTAATAAAGCCTGCGCTTCATCTACTGCCAGAACCAGCACACCGCACTGCTTGTGTCGGATCTGTCTGCCCTGGCCTTGCAAGCGGTGCAAAGTCCGTAGCGTCTGAAAAAAAGCGGCCCGCCCCAGGCGCGAGGCCAGATTGTCGTCAAGAGAGAGCACCGGGCGAATGACCCCTGCAGGGTTTCCAGAAGTTTCTTGGGCTGGGCCCGCCTGCCGATCGAACAAATCCACATGCCACCCACGCCGTGACAGGCGTTCTGCCATCAGACATCCCGCAACCCCAGCACCGACAATCATGGCACTGCGCTGCTTGCTGTGTGTATGGAGTACACGCGCTAATACCGGATTGCGCGTCGGAGTGACCATGCGTTCGAAAGCATGCACCGGAATCCTGTCGAAGCGCGCCTCCAGGCGTTCGCGCTTGCGGCCAAAACCGGGGCGGCGCTGCACTGTGTATCCATGCAATTCCAGCAATCTGCGGACGGCACCCGCTACGCACCAGGTTGCAAGGGTGCCCCGGTATAGGGATTGCCGGGCGATGTGACGGATGACCCGGTCATTCCACATTTCGTGATTCTTTTCCGGAGAAAAACCATCCAGAAATACGGCGTCTGCAGCCATGGCAAATTGGGGCAGTGTGTTCTGGATGTCTCCCAGTACCAAAGTCAATATGACATGCCCCTGTTCAAATTCCAGTTGATGCACTCCGGCAACCAGTGGCGGCCATGCGTCAAGCAGGGCACTGGAAAGATGGGAAAGAGAGACATGCGGGCGCAATACCTGGGCAAGGTCTGTACGGGTCAACGGATGCTTTTCAAACGAGATGAAATGCAGTCGAGAGGCAGTGGCGTCTACTGTATTGCGCCAGGCATTCCAGGTCACCAGAAAATTTAGTCCAATGCCAAAGCCCGTTTCCAGGATCTGGAAGGAGGGTTGATTCTGCCAGCGTTCCGGCAATCCATTGCCGCCAAGGAAAACGCTTGTGCTCTGGTCGACGCCACCGTCCACCGAGTGAAATACATCGTCGAACACGGGAGCAAACGGAACGCCATTTTCGAAGCGGATCTCTGCGGGAGTGATGGCTGTCATCCGCGCATTGTACTGTCCGACAAGCATCATGGCATTCATTTGTTTTATAGCGCATGAGAATCATTTGTAGCTACAGTGATAGGGCATAAAGGATTTTGTCCTTGAACTCTTACGGGGTGCCATGGTGGTCTTGTTGCGCAAGTCCCCCATGATCAACAAGCAGTACATCATCGCCGGACGGCATGCATCTCGCCGTCAGGCGGGTCATCGCAAGCTTCCGGTATTTTTTTGGAGGACATGTGATGATCATATTTGATCTGGTTCAAGGGATGTTTCGCAGTGTGGTGTTCCTGGGAATGCTGCTCAAACACCATTTCAGCGGTAGGGTGACGCCGGAGCGCTGGGGGGAACAAATGGCTGCCGAAGCCATGCAACACCCCCTGGCGCTTCCGGCGCCGGCACAGCCCGAAGCTGCAGTGGAGCCGACCGGACTACAGGCACCAGAACGTCTGGTACCTGTGCCTGATGCGGATTTTTTGGGTGGCCAGGTGCTGATTCGATATGGCGAGGGATTCAATGTGGTGTGCCATTTTTATCGACGTGATTCGCGGGTCGTTCGTGCCATCTGGCTGGATTACAAAAGCCTTCTGCGCAAATATGGGGCATATGTTGTTCGGCGCTTGCGTACGCGCGCAGGCGAACAGGTGGCCAGAATCAGGGTTGCAGCCCGGGCTCAGGGGATCAAGCCCAGGTTATGGGGACGCATCGTTTTGCCTGATGAACTTCTGGAATTTGAATCGCTTCAGGATTTGCGGGCGATACGACTGATGGAGAAAACGTTGGAGGATGCGGTGGCGCTGATCGAGGAGGAGATTCCTGAAAACCTCCTGAATAAAAGGCCGTGGCGGCTTCTTCCCCCCTGTGCCGCACCAGAACATGAGCTGACGGATTTGCAAAAGCGTCGCAAAACCATCGAACGAACCATGGAGGAAATCCGGGCAGAAGATGCTGCGCGTAAGGTGCCGCTAGCCTGTCAGGAAAAGCAATATCCCAACATGGTCAAGCCCCCGGTGGTGAGTTCTCATAACGGTGTGCTACGCAAAACCGGCTATGTTGAGCGTACCGACCCGTCAGGCCGCAAGTACCGTACTTTTTTTGCGGAAGTGGAAGATGAGGTACGGACCATTAGGCATATCGGTGTTGATCTGCAACGGGCATTACTGCGTGAACAGGTCAATATTGGTGATCGGGTGGAGGTCTTTAATATCGGACTGGTCCCGGTAGGATCGGGCAAGTACAAAAAGAAGATATGGAGCGCCCGGAAATTGCCGGCCTGAATGAACCGACGGGGGGCGACCCCCGTTTTTTTTGTGGATTGTGTTAACCTCCACAAAATTCAGCTGCAGATCACAACCATGAACTTCTTTTCAATACTGATTGCACTGTTACTGGAACAGTATCGGCCTGTCTCCAGCCAGGCTAGGGTATTCGCACTTTTTGACCGCTATGCCAGTAGCCTGGACGATCTGTTCAATTCAGGAGAACGCCACCACGGCATCGTTGCCTGGTTTTTTGCGGTAATCCCGACACTCCTCGCGTTTGGCACGCTCAATATATTGTTGAGTTGGCTGGGTGTGGGACTGGGATGGATCCTCGATGTGCTGGTTTTAACCCTGGTTCTTGACTTCAGATCGATCCTTAATCGCTTGTCTACATTGCAGGGAGACTTGCGTCACGACCAGCGGGACCGGGTCGCCGAACGTTTGGGCTTTTCAGGACCGTCCTCTCCAGAACTTGCGGAATTGGTTGCCCGAGGGATCGAGCTTGCGATCATAGATATCCATACGCACCTGTTCGGGGTGTTGTTCTGGTACTGCATCTTGCCTGGACCCACCGGGGCGCTGCTCTATCTGATGGCCATGCGTCTCAACCGGGTCTGGGGTTTGGATACCAAAACCGATTTCGGACGTTTTTCCTGTGCTGCATTTTACTGGCTGGACTGGCTTCCACTGCGTATGACCGCACTGGCATTTGCCATCGTGGGAAACTTTGAAGACTCCTTGTTCTGTTGGCGTACCCAGGCCTCAGGAAATCGTGCAGCCCTACGCATTGTCCTCGCCAGTGCTGCCGGTGCGCTCGGGATTCGATTGGGGGACTCTTCCTCGCCCATCAGACTCTACGGCGGGCTGGATCTGGGCGTGGGGGAGTTCCCAGACATGGATCATTTACGCAGTGCTGAGGGGATGATCTGGCGGACCCTGGTGCTTTGGCTGTTGATCATCGCTTTAATGACCATTGCGGCAAAGGTGGGTGGCTAGCCGTGTGCTTTGTGCCGCTTTGCTTGTTGCAGGTTGGTGAGGTATCGCAAGCGTAATTCCCTTCGTGCATGACCCCGGGCCCGGTTTTTGAGAGCGCAATCCGGTTCATTAAGGTGTTGACAATCCATGAAACGACATTGCCCCAGCAGCTCGGAAAATTCCCTGAAGTAGCCTTCAATGGCTCTGGGGCTCAAGTGGGCCAGACCAAACTCCTGTAACCCAGGAGAATCGATAAGAGCGGCTTGCGCATTCAGGGCATAGCAGCGAGCTGCGGTGGTGGTATGTCTGCCGGTATCCAGGGCAGTTGACATGCTATTGGTTCGGGCCATGGCATCGGGAACCAGGGCATTGATCAGGGTGGATTTACCCATCCCGGACTGCCCTACCAGGATACTTATTCGTCCTTCCAATATGGGTTGTAGGGCCGTGACATCCCCAAGCGCACTCAGTTGAATTAACGGATAGCCCAGGTCGATGTAGTATTCTAGCGCTGTGAGGGTTCGGGCCGCAGCTTCCCCCAGATCCATCTTGTTGAGAACGATTATGGGGACGACCCCAGCAGCGTCCGCAGCAATCAGGCAACGGGTCAGAAGTTCGTCGCTGTAGGTTGGTTCAGAAGCAACGACGACCAACGCCTGGTCGATATTGGCGGCCAGCAGTTTCTCGCGCCAGGTATCGGCACGGTACAGCAGGGTGCGACGCTCGTGTATTGTTTCAATGACCCCTTGCCCGGGGCCGGTCAGCTGGATATCCACTTGATCACCGCAGGCGACATCCTTGCGTTTGCCACGGCGCACGCAACTTATGGGTTGTACCGAGTCCGGGAGTGCGACTTCGTAGTGGCGGCCGAATGCCGCGACGACAGTTCCGGTGAGCGAAGGATTCACGCGATCTGCAGAGATTCCAGACGGGCAATGCGCAGCGCAGCCGGAGGGTGCGAATCATATACGGCTGAATGCAGGGGGTCTGGAGTGAGCGTTGAGGCGTTATCCTGATACAGCTTGACCAATGCGCTTATCAGTTTTTCTGCTGGGGAATGGCGCGCCGCGTAAGCATCTGCTTCGAATTCATGCTTGCGGGAATAGAAGCTCATCAGAGGCCGAAGCGGAAAACTGAACACGGGAATCACCAATATGAACAGGATCAGCGCGACAGCAGTACTCGGTGTCGTGACACCCAGGCCAAGATAGAACCAGGAAGCCTCCTTGAGCCATCCCAAGAGTCCCAAAAATATCAGGCTCAGTCCAAACAGGACGATGATACGCTGGAAGATGTGTTTGCAGTGATAGTGCCCCAATTCATGGGCCAGCACAGCCTCGGCTTCAGCGGGCTCAAGACGTTCCAGAAGGGTGTCAAAAAAAACAACTCGTTTGTTTTTGCCAAAACCCGTAAAGTAGGCATTTCCGTGATTTGAGCGTTTTGACCCATCCATCACGAATAATCCGCTGGAGCGAAAGCCGCAACGCTTCAGCAGAGTCTCTACCCGTTGGCGTAAGTCCCCTGGAGGCAATGGGGTAAATCGGTTGAACAGAGGGGCAATCAGGGTGGGGTAGAGTGTCAGCAATACGATGTTGAAGACCATCCATGCGGCCCAGGCCCATAGCCACCAGAGGCTTCCCAGCGAGTTCATCATCCAGACCGCAGCCAGAAATACCGGGGCACCGAGGCCTACGGTAATCAGGGATTCGCTCAGCAGGTCCACCAAAAACAACCGAGGTGTCACGCGATTGAAGCCAAAACGCGCTTCCACTCCAAAAGTGCCGTAAAGGCTAAGGGGCAGGTCAACCAACGCACCGATCAACAGCACACTGCTGCCAAGCGCCAGATCATGCGACCAGCCGTTACCCAAAGCACCCAGCAGCCACTGATCCAGGATTTCCAGCAATCCGCCTTCCGTAAGAACCAACAGTAGCAGGGCGTCGGTCAGGATGTGTATCATACGAAGCTTGGTTTTGGCACGGGTGTAATCTGCGGCTTTTTGGTGGTCTTCGAGCGGGATGCGGGCTTGGAAGGCAAGTGGTACGCTCTGTCGGTAAAGTCCGACATGACGAATCTGCCTGCCAGCCAACCACAGCCGAACCCCCGTGATGCCCGTCAAAAGCAGCAGAAAAATTAGATAAAACAGCATCGAAGCATTCATGAATTGAAGTGTGTCGTCAGATAGCGTAAGTCGAAAAACAGGATCAAAGCAGCGAATTATGGCACAAGACAAGAACCTCCTCATCTGGATCGATATGGAAATGACTGGCCTTGACCCTTCTCGTGACCGGATCATCGAAGTGGCGATCGTGATCACGGACAATCGACTGGAAGCCGTTGCCGAAGCCCCCGTCATGGTGATTCATCAGACAGATGCCGTGCTGGATGGTATGGACTCGTGGAACAAGGGGACTCATGCACGCTCGGGGTTGATCGACAAGGTCAAGGCTTCGGCACTGGATGAATTGAAAGCGGAAGAGCTACTTTTGGCTTTTCTCAAAGAGCACGTGCCTGCAGGCGAATCCCCGATGTGCGGGAATTCCATATGTCAGGATCGGCGTTTTCTTGCCAATTACATGCCCGGTCTCGAGCGCTACTTTCATTACCGCAATCTGGATGTCAGCACGCTCAAGGAGCTTTCGCGGCGCTGGAAACCAGAAATCTATGGCGCATTCAAAAAATCAGGAAAGCATGAAGCTTTGGCAGATATCCAGGAATCCATTGCGGAATTAAAGCATTACCGGGAGTACTTTATTAAACTCTAGCGGAATACTGCGTTCAGGTGGTCCAGAAACTGTTGCGGTGGAACATAGCCCACCAAGCGGCCTTCACTGATTTCCTGTCCATCGCGGCCAAAGAAAATGGTGCCAGGCGGGCCAAATAAACCAAAGCGCGTCAGCAAGGCCTGATCCTCCCGGGTGTTTTGAGTGACATCCACACGCAGCAACGTTCCCTTCTCCAGCATTGATTTCACAGTAGGCACTGGGAAAACATTCTTTTCCATTTCAACGCAGGACACACACCAGTCCGCATAAAAATCCAGCATGACGGGTTGTCCGGCAACGGTTGCCTTGGAAAGCGCCTGGTCCAGTTCTGTGACTGATGCGATGCGTTCAAAATGAGGGCCATTTGCATTGATTCTCGAACCCAGGAGTGGCGTTACTATCCACAAGGCCACACCCAGCAGCAGAAGCCCGAAAAACCGTTTAACCCAGACCATCCAATGTCCGGCACGCGGTAACAGCGCCCCTGCTGAAGTGCCAATGACCAACAGCGGCATTCCCATCCCCAGGGCCAGTATGAACAGCGCGGCGCCACCCAGGATAACGTTGTGGGTCTGGGCGATGAACAGCAGGCCACCGGCCAGCGGAGCAGCCACACAGGGCCCCATGACCAGTGCAGACAGGATTCCCATTAATCCAACGCCCAGATACTTGCCTCCAGGTAGCCGGCCGGACAGGGTGTAGAGCCTATTTTGAAGCGGGGGGGGCAATTGCAGTTGGTACACATCGAACATGGACAATGCCAGTACTACGAACAGAAGTGCCGTTCCGATTTGAACGGGGGGGGTTTGCAGCGCATTGGACAGCAGTGTGCCCGAAAGTCCTGCAATAACCCCGACCAGGGCATAGGTCAGCGCCATGCCCAGCACATAGGTGAGTGATAGGCTGAAGGCCCGGCTTTTGGTGATGTGGTTTCCCTGACCGGCAATGATGCCCGAGAGGATTGGAATCATGGGAAGCAGGCAGGGTGTCATAGCGAGCAAGAGGCCAAATCCAAAAAAGCTGGCCAGCACAAGCAGGGGCTTTGCACCTTTCAAGAAACTCAGAAACTCGTTGGGATTGGCGGAATTGGCGCTGGGTGCGTCGGCCGGCAGATCATTGCCAACGAAGGTCGGTCGGTAAAGGCCAGTGTCGGAGGCCAGGATGAAATTCTGGGTGGTCGGTGGGTAGCAAATCCCTTGGTCGGCACAACCTTGATAGGTAATGGCGAGCTCCCGGGGCCGATCTGCGGGAAAGGTGAAATCCACTGCAAAAGGATGGTGATAAACCCAGACGCGGCCAAAGGTGCGATCTTGCTTGCTCTCGGCTTGAGGAAAGGCGATGTGGTTCATCGGAACATCGTGTAATCCAATGATCTTGATACGGTCCCGGTACAGATAATAGCCAGGCGCTGGGGTAAATTGGATGGAGGCGTCCTGAGTCGCTCCGGCAATGATGTTGATTTTAAAGGCCTCTTCGGGCTTGAGAAAGGACTTTGGTGCGCTGGGCGAAGCCAGGGCGGCGGGCCATGCAGGCTTGTTGAACGTCAGCCCATCCTCAGCCCCTTGAACGGGCTGAGTGGGCAATAGAAGCACCAGTAGCCATCCCAGAATCGCCATAACACGCCATGACGTGCTACGGGGACAGGGCGCATGGGCGAGGCGGGACGCGGGCTGTGATACAAGATTCATCAGAATTTGATTTCCAGTGCTGTCAGCATTAAAGCAACGATTTTACTCCGACAACCGGCGGAGTGCCCAATTTACATGTTCCCGAACCAACGCTGAGGGATGGTTCTGGCGTTGGGTCAGGGCGGCCACGGCGGCGGGATGGGCAGGAGGGCCATTCCCCAGAGCAACGGCAATGTTGCGCAGCCAACGCTCATATCCAATGCGGCGAATGGGCGAGCCGGCCAAGCGATCGTTAAATTGTGCTTCTTCCCAGGAAAACAAGGCCACCAGTTGATCGGACTGGAGCGTGGCTCGCGGCGCGAAGTCAGGAATTGGGGATTGTTGGGCGAAGCGGTTCCAAGGACAAACCAACTGGCAATCATCGCATCCATAGATGCGATTGCCGATCAGGGGCCTCAGAGGTTCGGGAATTGATCCCTTGAGCTCGATGGTCAGATAGGAAATACAGCGCTGGGCATCCAGCCGATAAGGGCCAAGAATGGCCTGGGTCGGACAGATATCAATGCAGGACTGACAGGAGCCGCAATGCTCCCCGACTGGCGGGTCGATTGGGAGAGGAAGGTCGGTGTAAATTTCACCCAGGAAGAAAAAAGAACCGCTTTCACGCCGCAATAGCAAGGTGTGTTTGCCACGCCATCCCAGGCCGCCCTGGCTTGCGATTTCCACTTCCAACACGGGCGCGCTGTCCGTGAACACCCGGTAATTGAAGGGCCCCCATTGCTGTTCCAGGGTGCGGGCCAGTTGCTGCAAGCGGGCCCTAAGCACTTTATGGTAGTCCCGCCCCAGAGCATATCGGGAGATATAACCACGGCGGGAGTCAGAAAGAGTCCCCTCGGCTTCGGCTAGCGTTGTCGAGAGATAGGGCATACACACGCTGATCACGCACAGGGTTCCTGGGTGCAGGGCATCCGGATCGGCCCGCAGGGCGGCGTGTTGCCGCATAAAATCCATTTCGCCGTGATATCCCGCTGCCAGCCAATCTTCCAAACGGCGAGATGCGCCACGAAGGTCTGGGCGTGTTATGCGCACCGAATCAAACCCCAGAGCCAAGGCTTCCTGGATCAGGAGAGATTTTAAGGCTTGGGGGGATAATGTGACGGGAATCATGAAAAATGATCATACCCGAGCGGATGGGTGCTTGCGCCAGCCTGTAGGGTGTGCTCCGATACCGGGTTGAGCCCCCCAAACCTGTCCGAGGTCAGCGTTGAACGCACAAAAGGCAAACCAAACCGTGAAGTTTGAAGCCCTGCTTCCGAATCTGGCGGCGACAGAAAATTGGGGGCGACAGTTCGCCGCTGGCCTCAAACCAGGCGTATTGATCCTCTTGAAGGGAGAGCTTGGTGCGGGGAAGACCACGTTGGTGCGGGCAGTGTTGCGTGCGTTGGGTGTGGAAGGGAATATCAAAAGCCCGACCTATCCTGTGCTTGAAACCTATAATGTTTCGAGCTTATACTTGCATCACTTTGATTTTTATAGAATCAAGAGTCAATCTGAGTTAGAGGATGCGGGGTTTCGGGAGTATTTTGGGGGGCCTGGTCTCTGTTTCGTGGAATGGCCTGAACGGGCAGGCGAATGGCTCCCTACCGCTGATGTCAGCATTGAACTGAGTACGAAGGGGGAAGGAAGAAAACTGACCGCGATTGCAGGCTCATCTTTAGGACGACAATGCCTCGAACCTATTTTCACCGCCTGACACTGCTTCTGCTCTTCGCTGGGCCTGGCCTGGCTTTGTGGTCACCGCTGGCGATGGCTGAAACCCGTATCCATTCGGTCAGGCTCTGGCCTGCCGAGGAGTACACCCGAGTCACTTTCGAATCGCAGACTGGAATCCGCAGCACCTTGTTCTCAATGGACAATCCTGCTCGCTTGGTACTTGATCTGGAGGGGGTCGAACCCAGTGCGCCGCTGGAGACGATGGCGCGTAGCCTCAAAGCCGATGACCCCTATATCAAGGGTATCCGGGTGGGCCGCTTTAAACCCGGCGTGTTGCGCGTAGTGTTCGATCTCAAGACCC
>JAGWPH010000012.1 GCA_028870615.1 Betaproteobacteria bacterium | reverse complement strand
GGTGGTCTTCATCCACCAGACGAATTTCGAGAGTGGCTGTCCGACCGATAATATCCTTGGCCTTGGCCGTATCCTGCACGCCCGGCAACTGGACGATGATACGGTCCGAACCCTGTTGCTGGATGATGGGCTCCTTGGCCCCCAGTTCATTGACCCGGTTACGCAACGCCAGAATGTTCTGTTTGAGCGCCTGATCCTGGATTGTGGTCAGCGCTTCCTGTTTGAGCGTAGCCACGATGGTGAGGTCTGACCCCGAGCCTTCATCCTTGAAGATCAGATCCCGATACTCATTGTCCAGCGCCTGATGTGCGCTGGCACGGGTCGCCTCATCACGAAACCGCAACGTCACACGGTTGCCATCCCGACTGATGCCATCGTAGTACACGCGTTTGTCGCGCAGCGTCCCTCGCATTTCTGAAGAATAACTGTCAAGGCGCTTGGTGAGGGCAGCCTTCATGTCCACTTGAAGCAGGAAATGCACTCCGCCTGAAAGATCCAATCCAAGATACATCGGCAGTGCGCCAATGTCCGACAGCCAGCGTGGCGAATTGGGAACCAGATTGAGTGCCACGACATAGCCGGCCTGCTGCCCTTCCGGATTGAGCGCATGGTCCATCACGTCGCGCGCTTTGAGCTGCGTATCGGGATCGGCAAAACGGATCTTGACACCACTCTCGTCCAGACTGGCGCGCAGATAAGGAATGCCGGCATCGTGCAATATCTGTTCGGCCCGCCCTTCGAGGGCGCTGTCCACTTTGGCTGTTATCCCCTGCGCAGAAATCTGGACCGCCGGGGACTGGCCGTAAAAATTAGGCAGGGTGTAGAGCGCGCCCAACACCAAAGACAGCAGGACGAGCCCGTTCTTCCAGAGGGGAAACTTGTTCATGAAAGATTACTGGATGGTCCCTTTAGGCAGCAGCGTGCCGACGGCACCGCGTTGGATCTGAACGATGACGCCCTTGGCAACTTCAAGCCGGACATAATTACTGTCGATCTCGACGATCTTGCCCAGAATGCCCGCAGCAACCACTTCATCGCCCTTGCTAAGCGCTTCGAGCATGGCTTTTTGCTCTTTTTGACGCTTCAACTGGGGGCGGATCATCATGAAATACAGTACGCCAAACATAATGACGATAAATACCAAGTTCATACCAAAATCAGGACCGGCGGCGACACCACTATCGGCAAAAACGTTTGTAATTCCCATGGAAACCTCCAAAAATCAAGCTGCGGGATTCTACCATGGCGTGGCACGGTCCCGCGCAAATTCGATCCGATACTCCGCCAGGCGGCCTGTTTCGATGGCCGCACGCAGCTCCTGCATCAGCACTTGGTAATAGTACAGATTGTGCAAGGTGTTGAGGCGGGCTCCCAAAATTTCGTTGGCCTGCTGCAGATGATGCAAGTACGCCCGTGAAAAGCGGCAACAGGTGTAACACTGGCAGGTCTCGTCAAGGGGCCGCGTGTCCATTTTATGGCGTGCATTGCGGATCTTGATATCACCAAAACGGGTAAACAACCAGCCGTTGCGGGCATTGCGGGTAGGCATCACGCAGTCCATCATGTCGATCCCCTGGGAAACTGCCGCCACGACGTCTTCCGGAGTCCCCATGCCCATCAGGTAACGTGGCTTATGAGCAGGCAGGAGCGCCGGCGTATGGTTAAGAATCCGGATCCGGTCTTCGGCAGGTTCGCCGACCGATAACCCGCCGATTGCATAGCCGGGAAAATCCATCCGCACCATTTCGCGTACCGAAATCTCGCGCAAGCCCTCATGCATGCCCCCCTGGATGATGCCAAACAACGCATTGGGATTGCCTGCATGTCCCTTGAGTGAACGCTCGGCCCAGCGCAGGGACAATTCCATCGACGCCCGCGCAGTGGTTAAATCCGCCGGGTATGGCGTGCATTCATCGAATGCCATGACGATGTCTGAATTGAGCACACGCTGGATGCGCATGGACTCCTCGGGGGTAAGAAACAATGCATCTCCATTGATGGGGGAGCGAAATGCCACTCCCTCTTCAGAAATCTTGCGCATGGCGCCCAAGCTGAATACCTGAAACCCGCCTGAGTCCGTCAGAATGGGGCCGCTCCAGCCCATGAACTGGTTCAACCCGCCGTGCTTCTCGATCACTTCGAGCCCTGGGCGTAACCAGAGGTGAAAAGTATTACCCAGGATAATATGAGCGCCCAGGTCAACGAGTTCATCGGGTGACACGCCCTTGACCGAGCCATAGGTGCCCACCGGCATGAACGCCGGGGTTTCCACCCGACCGTGAGGCAGTTGTAGGGTTCCGCGTCTGGCGCGATCGTCAGTGGTATGCAGGGTAAATTTCATGGAACCTCAAGGATGCCGATCCATCAACATGGCGTCGCCGTAGCTGAAAAAACGATAGCGCTGTGCAATCGCGTGTTGATAGGCTGCCCGAATGGGGTCGAGCCCTGCAAATGCCGATACAAGCATCAAAAGCGTGGACCGCGGCAAATGAAAATTGGTGAACAGTCGGTCCACGGTGTTAAATCGATAGCCTGGTGTTATGAACAAGCGCGTCTCCCCCGCCCCGGGCCGCAACACCCTGGAAGCCGAAGCCGCCTCGAGTGCGCGCAAGCTGGTGGTTCCGACCGCCATAACACGCCCTCCCCTGGCACGGGTGCGCTGTACAGCAGCCACTGTTTCGCCTGGAATCTGGTACCACTCGGAGTGCATCACATGATCCGCGACGAGTTCGGTTCGCACCGGCTGAAACGTGCCCGCACCCACATGCAGGGTGACTGTGGCGAATTCTACCCCGCATCCTTTTAGCCGTTCCAGCATGTCAGAATCAAAATGCAATCCGGCGGTAGGTGCTGCCACAGCGCCCAACTCTCGCGCATAAACCGTTTGATACCGATCGGCATCCTGATCATTGGGTAATCGTTCGATGTAAGGAGGGAGAGGCAATTGACCCTGCTGCTCCATCCAGTCCAGCAGGGTGTAAGGCACCGGCCCAGTCGAATGCTGCGACGTTGGTTCCAGGCGGACATGGAATAACGTTGCCTCGCGCCCCAGTATAAACAGGCGTGTTCCTCCGGCAAACAGGACGGTACTCCCGGCACGGGGAGCGTGACTGGACCTAAGATGCACCAGCGCCTCGTTTTGTGAAAGTACGCGCTCCACCAAACATTCCACCTGACCTCCGCTGGACTTATGGCCAAACAGGCGAGCTTTCATGACCCGCGTGTCGTTGAGTACCAGCAGATCTCCGGCCCGGACCCAGCGAGGAAGATCTGAAAACCGGGCATCGGTCTGCCCAGGCGGATTCAGCACCAGCAGGCGGCTCTGTCCCCTGACCTCAGGCGGAACCTGGGCAACGAGCTCCTGAGGCAGGACATAATCAAAATCGTCAGTGCGTAACATAATCAAACTGGCTATAATAACCGGTCACAGCCCGGGTGGCGAAATTGGTAGACGCATCAGACTCAAAATCTGACGCTGGCGACAGTGTGCCGGTTCGAGTCCGGCTCCGGGCACCAACCCCCTCGAAATATTCTAAATTCAAATTGCCATGAAACTTCTTTTCAGCCCCCTGTCCTTGCGCGGCGTTACATTATCCAATCGTATCGTCATTTCCCCCATGTGCCAGTACTCTGCCGTGGATGGCGTCGCCAATGACTGGCACCTGATGCATCTTGGCAAACTGTCCATTTCCGGTGCCGCCATGGTTGTTGTGGAAGCAACCAGTGTCACCATGGAAGGCCGCATCACGCCCCAGTGCCTGGCCTTGTGCAATGACGCACAGGAAGCCGGACTGGCACGAGTGCTGCAGTTCTGTCGTGCGCACAGCCAGACTCAGATGGCCATTCAACTCGGCCATGCGGGACGCAAGGGTTCCATGCGGCGACCCTGGGATACGGGCCCTGCACTGACCATCGGCGCAGGGGGTTGGCGAACGGAGGCACCCTCGGCCCTGGCCTACAGCGACCAGGGCGACCTGCCGCATGCCATGACTGAGGCTGATCTTGAACACGTCAAGAGCGCTTTTGTCGCCTCGACACAGCGTGCGCTGCGGTTGGGTTTCAATGCCGTTGAATTGCATGCAGCACACGGATATCTGCTGCACGAGTTTCTGTCCCCGCTGACCAATACCCGAACGGATGCCTACGGCGGCACCCTGGAAAAACGTTTGCGCTATCCGCTGGAAGTTTTCAAGGCGATCAGGGCTGCGTGGCCCGATGATCGCCCTCTCGGCATCCGGCTCTCTGCCGTAGACTGGGCTGAGGGGGGTTTGACAATGGAAGATACGGTCCGCAACGCTGCTGCATTCAAGGCAGCAGGTGCCGACTGGATCGATGTCTCAAGCGGGGGTCTCGTCGCCCACCAGAAAATTGCGGTGGGCCCCGGCTATCAAGTCCCCTTTGCCGAGCGGATCCGCAAGGAAACCTCAGCCATTACCATGGCCGTGGGACTGATCACCGACCCGCACCAGGCCGAAGAGATTCTGACACGGGGACAAGCCGACCTCATCGCCATTGCCCGTGCGGCACTGCGCAACCCTCACTGGGCTTGGCATGCAGCAGATGCCCTGGGGGGCTCTGTGCCCATCGTGCCGCAATATCTTCGCGCCAAATAATTTACGTTTCATACATTTCCTTGCACTGAACCGGAAGGCGGTTTTGTATTCTGGTGGCTTTGATGAATCTATTCCCATTGCCAAGCCAGGACGATCATGAACCGCACAAAGCCCATTCGTGTATTTGCCGCCACCCATAACCAGGTCACCTTGTGGGGCCTTAAAGCCCTGCTGGAATCTTCCCATAAACCGATGGATTGGGTGGGAAGCCACCCTATCGATACGAATTTGCTGACTGAAATCCAGCGTCGCAAACCCGACATCGTCATCTCTGACGCGGGACTCATCGGTAAAGCACTGGATCTCCCCACAAAATTGATTGAACAGGACATCGGTCTGTTGCTCCTTAGCGCCACAGGCGATCTGGCCGAACAGGAAACCATGATTCGTGCGGGAGCCCGCGGTATCGTTCATATGGGGGAACCGGTAGGCACCCTGCTCGGTGCCATCGAACAGGTTGCAGATGCACGCTTCTGGCTGCCCCGTGAACTTGCTGATCGCATGCTGTGCAAAGCCATCGGCGGACCACTGGCGCCCAAAGTTTCGGTTGAAGAAATGCGCATCAGCCAACTCACCGCACGCGAGCGTCACATCATTTCCACCCTCACCCGCAATCCGGAAGCGAAAGCCTTCACACTCGGCACCCTGCTGGAAATCAGCGAATGCACTGTTCGCAATCACCTCTCGATGATTTATCGCAAACTGGAAATCCACGGACGAGCGGCCCTGGTCATGTTTGCCAACCGGCACCATCTCGCCTGACATGCGCAGCCCCACGACGCGTTCCCGCTTGCTCGAGTGGGGATTGCGTCTGATCGTGGCCGCGTTGTTGCTGCAATTCTGGGCCAAAGCATGTGCGCTTTGGCTACAACATCCCAGCCACTTGACCCTGTTGTCACTGGTACTCACGGAAACCCTCAGTGTGTCCCTGGTGCTAACCAGTCGCACCCCGGTCACCCGCGACTGGCATCCGGTAGCGCTGGCCACCAGCCTACCGGCAACCTTTTATTTTTTGGTGCTCGATCTCAGTACGGGCCAAAGCCTGGTTTCAGAAAACATCTCCTCAGGCTTGATTCTGTGCGGCACGCTCTGGCAAATCTTTGCCAAACTCTCCTTGGGGCGCGCCTTCGGGTTGCTGCCGGCCGACCGCAAAGTCGTTACCCATGGGGCCTATCGCGTTGTGCGGCATCCCATCTATCTGGGCTACCTCATCAGTCATAGCGGATTTCTGGCAACCCATGCCAGCCTGCACAACCTGCTGGTCTACAGCGGCCTGTATGTCCTCCAGTGGGTTCGTATCGAGCGTGAGGAGCGATGGTTGGCGCAGCAAGACATCTACCAGGCTTACCAGACCCGGGTTCGCTGGCGCCTTTTGCCCGGCCTGTACTAAGCTTCCCATCACGAGATAAATGTCATTGCATGACCCTGGGGTATTCACCCTAACCCGCGATGCATTCGTGACTGTTGCGCTAAAAAAGCCCTCGCTATGCTGAGCCCACATCGATTGTTTGCGATATGAGTTCAACCCGCGAGGAACCTGCCATGAAATCCTGCTTTGTCTGCATCAAACAATTCCTGACGCGCGATGAGGGCGTCACTGCCATCGAGTACGGCCTGATCGCCGCACTCATCGGCCTGGTCATCATCGGCGGCATTACCGTACTGGGAACCAATCTCGAGACCAAATTCAACAGCATTGCAACCAGCGTGGGTTCTGCAGGCTGATCCGCGATGATCTGGGCCCAAAGTCTGCTCGCATTCCTGCTGGCGCTAGCCACAACCATCGGCCTCAGAACCCGACACATTTCCAACGAACTGATTGTGACCGGGCTTTGCTTGAGCGCTATCTGGACATGGATGCAGGCCAGTGGCGGAATACCTGCCTGGCCCACGGGCACACTCACTGGAACTGCGCTGGCACTCCCGTTCCACGCCCTGGAAAGGGCTGCCAATTGAAAGGCACGCTGGCTCGCCTGTGGCCCCATCAGAAACCCTGGTGGATCGCTGGAGGCATCCTGCTGGCGTTTGGCATTACAGGGCTATCTGCCCGCTGGCTGATCAGGGAAACGCGCGTGAAATCAGTGCCCGTGGCCGTGGCCTTCGCAACACTCGCTCAGGGCACCCGCATCACGCCAGGAAATATCGCCATCCTGGAATGGCCCAACCATTTGCTGCCCCCCGGGTTCATCAGCGATCTTTCTCACCTGGAAGGGCGCTACGTACGCGCGACGGTACCGCAGGGAATGCCCATTCTTGAGAGTGTCCTGGTTCCGGAGGGTGCCCGGGGAGGCCTGTCCGCCATCATCACGCAGGGTCGGCGTGCCATGACTGTCCGCGTTAACGAAGTGGTGGGGGTCGCCGGGTTTGCCTTGCCCGGGAATTACGTGGATGTCGTGGTCAATAGTCTCCACGATGGCGCTCCGGGCCGCACTGCTACCAGCATCTCGAAAATCGTGCTGGAACACGTGCCCGTTCTGGCCGTCGCCCAGGAAGCCAATCCGGACGAAACCAAACCACATGTGGTCAATGCCGTCACACTGGAAGTCACCCCGATAGAAGCAGAACAGCTGGATCTGGCACGCAGCATTGGGACCTTGTCGCTGGTGCTGCGCAATCAAGTGGATCAGCAAATCACCCAGACCACCGGGGCTACGCGCCAAACATTGCTGGATGGGTTTAATTCCAGGCAGGCCAGGTCACAGGAACCAGCCACCGAATTGATCCGCGGCATCGAACGGAGCGTATTGCGATGAACCCGCATGTTTTTCCGCTTCTGCTGGCCTTTGTGGTTTGTAGCATGACGGCGCGGGCTCAACTGGAAGAACACACACTCAATTTGTTGGTAGGTAAGTCGACTGTGATCCCGCTGACTCATCGGATCCTGCGCCTGTCCGTCGGACAGGCACAGGTGGCCGACGTGATGCTGCTGGGCCGACACGAGTTGTACCTCGTTGGCAAATCAGCAGGCACCACCAATGTCCTGTTGTGGCAAGAGGATGGACACCTGCAGGTGTTCAACCTCAATGTGGAACGGGATACCGAACCGTTATTGTCTCGCCTGCGCTTGTTGCTGCCCGATGAACAGCGGATCCAGGTTTCCTCCAGTGGAGAATCTGTCGTACTGGCAGGTGCCGTCTCTGACGTGATTCGCGCCGAGCAGGCTGTTGCCATCGCACAGTCCTTCCTGACACGCCTTTCCGGAACATCCACCCCACCAATGACGGCCTCACCTGCCAACCTCGCTTCCGGGGCACACACTTTGCCAGGGGTCACCACGCCACCCGCACTGGTCTCAGCCCATGTCATCAATCTGCTCACAGTGGCAGAGCCCGCCCAGATCATGCTGGAAGTGAAAGTGGCCGAAGTCTCGCGCCTGTTGATGGACGAGTTGGGTGCTTCGGTTCAGTACCAAAAATCTGGAGGTCCGTGGTCTTTCGGTGTGCTCTCCAACCTGCTCAGCCAAGGGCCGGCCGAAGTAACGTTCAATCGTGCGCTTTCAGTGACGCTCGATGGGCAACACAGTGACGGGTTAATCAAAATCCTGGCTGAACCCACAGTCATGGCACTGAGCGGACAGGAAGCCCATTTCCTGGCAGGCGGAAAAGTCCTCATTCCTACCAGCACGCCCAACGGAATGGGAGGCAGCATGGTGACCCTGACGGAGCAGGAATATGGCGTCTCACTGCATTTTCTGCCCAAAGTGCTGGACGGCGGTCACATCTGGCTGACGGTAACTCCTGAAGTCTCTGAACTCAATCCGCAAGGCGTCAATATCAGCAGTGGCCCGGGTCTTGCACCCACCATCCTGCCCTCATTCACCACCCGGCGTGCCAGTACCACGGTTCAACTCAAGGATGGCGAACATTTTGTGATTGGCGGGTTAGTGCGCAACAACATAAACGCCACGCTCAATGCCATGCCGTTCCTGGGAGAAATTCCATTGCTGGGCGCGCTGTTTCGCAGCCCGAATTTTCAAACCGACAAGACTGAACTGGTATTTGTGGTCACACCCCATCTGGTCATTCCCAGCCATGAGCAACCGGATCTGCCGACTGACCACTACCGCGAACCCAGTCTCACCGAGCGCTTGTTGGGTGGGCGCCTCGAAGGCAAACCATGACATCTCAACGCGGCAGCGTCACGCTCACCTTGTTAACCGTTCTGACGATCCTTCTGGCTTTTATCGCCATGGCGCTGGATCTGTCACGGCTGTATCTGGCACGCGGGACACTCCAGACCGCTGCGGATGCTGCGGCGCTGGCTGGGGTCCGCCAACTGGACAACACGGTGACGGGGTCCTTGAATGCCGTGCTGGAGGCCCAGGCCGTATTGGCTCGCTACCACCTGGCGCTGGAGCAGAACATTCCCATCGATCCCAGCCAGGCGACCTTTCGCCTGGGTGCTTGCGCCAATGCCAACAGCGCTACCAGTGCGCTTCATGGTGGCAGTGTCACGGCGCTCCATTGGAGTGCCCAATCGCCCGAGTGCGCTTATATCGGTGCAACTGGCAACGGTGCCAGCACGGGAGTGGTAGATGCCACTGGCCTGCAGTTTCTTGAAGTGGACACGGGCTCGCAAGCCATGCTGACACCCTACTTTGCACAAATCCTGGGCACACTGGGCGTAGCTCCGGTACAGCTTCTGACTCCTTTTGGATATGCCGTAGCCGGATACACGCCCCCTACCCCGCCATTACTTTTTCGCTGAGGCTGTTTACAGTGTCCGCTTTACCACTCCGCGCCAACCACGCACTGCGTTCCCAGAACGGCACGGCAACCGTGGAACTGGTATTGATATTGCCGCTGCTGCTCACGCTGTGTGCTTTTATCATGGCGTTCGGTCATCTGTACTGGACCCAGAACGTGCTGCAGAAAGCAGCCCAGGAAGGCGCTCGCGCACTCAGTCTCACGCCGGCTGCCCAATTTGGATCAGGCATGCATGGTATCGAGGCACAGTTACTCCAGGATATCCGCAGTGCCGGTGTCACCGAAATTCAGGCTTCCAATATCACACTGATCTGTCTTGACATGGCCTTTAACCCTTTTGCTGCAGTTCCTGCTTACTGCACACCAGGATCCAGTGCGCCCGTCGACAGCTCGCTGGGTTACGTACAGACGATCATTACACCGCCGCTCACCAACCTGGGATCGTGGCTGCCATTTTATTTTCCACCCAACGCTACAGCACTCTATCGCTATGGCTACAACTAAATCCCTGCAGCAGGGATCATCGACAGTAGAATTTGCCCTGGTGGCGGCGCTGCTGCTGACCTTGCTGTTTGGCATCATGGAATCGGGTCGTGTTTTTCTGGTCTGGAATGCTGCCCAGGAAGTGACGCGCCGGGCTGCCCGCAATGCAGCTATATTGGGTTTTGGCTTCACACCCTTCATTCAGTACGATGCAGTGCTGAATCCGGAAGCAACCAGTGGAACCATTGCTTTTCCAGGCATTGGAGAAATTACCAACTGGACCGTCTCGATTCAGTTCATGACCGGTACTTTCGGAGCACTGACCGCAACCAGCAGTCCTCCTGCCAGCGCCGCAATCAATCGATCCAACTGCACTCAAGGCCTCAATCCTTGTGTCAAGGCAGTTCAAGCCACGCTGTGCGTCCCAGGCTCCGATCCCTGCCAACCCGTATCCTATCTTCCGACGGCCCTTCCTGGAACAAGCCTGCAGTTGTTCCTGCCTGTTTCCTCCGTCACCCTGCCGCTGGAAAGCGCAGGGGCCAGTCCGGGATAGCCGCATGGCGCCGCCTTCCCGGCCCCGTGGCAGCGTATTCGCCCTGTTCAGTTGCAAGGGTGGCGTGGGAACCACTTTTCTGACAACCCAGCTGGGCAGTCTTCTGGCCCTGCGTTGGCAACTCAAGGTGCTGATCATTGATGGCGTCCACCCCTTTGGCGATGCTGCTCTGATGCTGTCGCAAAACGAGCCCCAAGCCACGCTTGGAGACCTGCTGGCGCGTCCCGAGCGATTCGATCACACCCTGCTGGAATCGGCCCTGCTCTGGCCCCAACCCCATCTTGGGGTTCTGGCTGCAACCGAAAACCCCCTACAGGATCTCGCGATGCGCCCGGACTGGTTACAGTCCTTGCTGGAAATTGCCCGCGAACGGTTTGACTGCATCCTGTTCGATTGCGGCCGTACCGTGGATCCACAGATGACGCCCATCCTGCACGCGGCGGACCGATTGCTGCCGGTGTTGCAAACTACGCTTTCCATGATCCGTGATGGGCGACGCTTGTTGAGCACGCTGATTGCACAGGGTGTTGATCCAGCGTTCATACTGCCCATCCTTAATCGGGTCACTCCGGAAAATACGCCCCAGCCCAAAACGCTAGAACGCGCGCTCGGGGCCCACATTCTGCACCGGATTCCTGAGGGGGCTCCCCTCGTCAACGACTGTATTCAGGGTGGGCACCCGATATGGATCCGGGCGCCCTTTCATCCGGTCACTCAAAGCCTGATCATCCTGGCACGGGCTCTGATCCTTGTTCCCGAACCACGCCGAGACGTTTCCCAAAACCTGTTGCAACGTTGGTGGAAAAAGCAATGGCGATGGAATCCCCAACACTTCTAAGCGATGATTCCCATGAAACCATTGTCTGCCCTGCGCTCCAAAATCCATCATCACCTGCTGGACCGATACGATCTGGCCCATCTTCAGGCCCTGACCCCCGAACGCCAGCGCAGCGAAGTGAAATCGTGGATTGAAAACTGTCTGATGGCTGAACGACCGGCCATCAATGCCATTGAGCATCGCCAACTGGTGGAAGATATCCAGCATGAAATGCTGGGGCTGGGCCCGCTCGAGCCCTTGCTACAAGACCCTGACATTTCAGACATTCTGGTCAATGGACCTGACCAGATCTACGTGGAGCGCCAGGGACGCTTGGTCCGCGAATCGCGGTCATTTGAGGACGCCAGCCATCTCATCAGAACCATTGACAAGATCGTTTCACGCGTCGGACGACGAATTGATGAATCCAGCCCCATGGTCGACGCACGGCTACCGGATGGATCGCGGGTCAACGCCATCATCCCGCCGCTGGCGCTCGATGGCCCCGTCCTGTCAATCCGCCGGTTTGGCGCGATTCCACTCACGCTTCAACGTCTGATCGAACATGGCAGCCTGACCCGTGAGATGGGTGATTTATTGACACGCTACGTGCATGCCCGGTTAAACATCCTGATCTCGGGCGGAACCGGAAGCGGAAAAACAACGCTGCTCAACGTCCTGTCAGGGTTTATCGCCCCTCACGAACGCTTGATCACCATCGAAGACGCTGCAGAATTGCGGTTACACCAGACCCATGTGGTCCGTCTCGAAACGCGCCCGGCCAATCTTGAGGGGCAAGGCGAAATCACGCCACGCCATCTGGTGCGAAATGCCTTGCGCATGCGCCCGGACCGGCTGATCGTAGGTGAAGTGCGCGGTGCCGAAGCCTTGGACATGCTACAGGCGATGAACACCGGCCATGAAGGGTCACTGACCACCCTGCATGCCAACTCGCCTGATGACGCCCTGACCCGATTGGAAAACATGGTGGCACTGGGCCATGGCGGGCTGTCTGAGAACAATATCAGGTCCCAGATCGGCAGCGCGTTGCAGGTCATTATTCAGACGGCACGTTTAGCGGACGGCAGCCGAAAAATCACTTCAATTACCGAGCTCAGTGGCCGCAAACAGGGCCGGTTACAAACGCGCCAACGCTATGTCTTCACCCCACACAAACGCCAGCAACAGCGTCGCATCGAAGGGATCTTCCTCTCTGCAAGCCAATCTTCGGTATTCGAAAAGCGCCTCGAGATATTTGGGGTCCCCTGGGAACAAGCTTCATGAACTGGGCATTGTTCATTTTTTCCCTGTCTCTGTTCCTGTTGGTCCTGTTGCTGCTGGAAGCCTTGGCCTGGTGGTGGGATGGACACTTCGGACCCCGTCGTCACCTGCGTACCAGAATGGCCCAATGGGACAGCGAGCCTATCCCGCTGGCCCCGGAATTGCCTCCAATACGTACCCCCTCAAGCGCAACGAGGCCCTGGTGGATGCATCCTCTGGCCCTCCTGGGAGGCCTCGCTGGGCAACGGCGCATACAACGTATCGGCGCCCAGTTTCCCGATGCGCTCGATTTCATCAGTCGCGCTTTGCGCGCCGGCCATGACCTGCCGCGCGCCCTGGAACTGGCGAGCCTGGAATTGCGCGAACCATTGGCAGGAGAACTGCGTATCACCACGGAAGAAATAGGATTTGGGGCGGGGTTGCCAATCGCCTTAAGCCATCTGGGCGCGCGCGTCCCCCTGATTGATCTGAAGACATTTATCGTTGCCGCCAGTCTGCACCGGGAAACCGGTGGAGATATTACGCGCATGTTCGACCGGCTGGCGCGCGTCATTCGTGAACGCGCCGCCCTGCGTGCCCAGATCAAGGTGCTGTCCGCAGAAGGGCGATTGTCAGCATGGATCCTGAGCATTCTCCCGATGGCCTGTGCGCTGTTGATGCAGATGCTTCATCCTGGATTAGTGAGCTTGCTGACGCAGGATCCTGTGGGTCGCTGGGTTGTCCTGGGAGCCGCCCTGTCATGGGGATGTGGCCTTTTTATCATGAAACAAATGACCTGCCTCGAACCATGACAACGCCACCGTTCATTAAACGCTGGCTGGAACCCCTGGGACGCCTCGCTCAGCCTCGCGAAGACTGGCATCACAGCCCGCTGCGAATTCGTTTTCTCAACGCCGGATTGCGCCAGTCTGCAACTCCCTTGTCGTATTTCGCCGCCAAATCGGGGCTGGCATTTTTATTGCCAGCATTGTTGGCGGGACTTCTGGCATCCCATCAAGGATCCAGTGTCCTTCAGAGCACAGCCCTGATCGCTGTCAGTAGTGCGGGATACTATGCCCCCAATGTCTGGCTTGCCTTCCAGGTTCGGCGACGGCAGCGCGCCATAGAACGCGCCCTGCCCGAATTGCTGGACTTGTTGGTGCTCTGCGTGGAGGCGGGTTTGTCACTGGAACAGGCAGTAACTCGTGTGGGGCGGGAATTTGTTCAGCATTCCCCTGCCCTGGCCCAGGAACTACACACGGTTTCCTTCGAGCTGGCAGCAGGTAGCGGCAGAACACGGGCACTGCGCCATCTGGCCCTGCGGGTGGGGCTGGAATCAGTGGATGGATTGGTGTCCTTGATGATTCAGGCGGAACGGTTTGGTACCCGTGTAAGCGATGCGCTCAGTGTGCAGGCAGAGCATCTGCGCAACCAGCGACGCCGCTCCGTTGAAAGCGCCGCCGCGACCCTCGGGTTGAAGCTGTTGTTCCCGCTGGTGTTCTGCGTTTTCCCGGGGCTATTGGTGGTCCTGGTGGGCCCGGCGTTCATCGGTATCTATCGGGCGCTCAGCATCTAATCGAAACCGGTTGTGTGCCTGCCGTTCAATATGCTGCCACGCCACCGTTAGAACGGGGATCCGTAGCCCCTTCCAGAAGCCCGTTGGGATGACGCACCACTGCCCCGGCATGCCCCATGGTCTCATCGAAGTCTTGCAGAATTTCTACATCGTGTCCGCGCGCACGCAACGTTTCCACCACAGCGGCAGGAAAGCGCGCTTCCAGCTTGAGCGTATCCGAGGTCTGACCCCAGGTCCGGCCCAATAGCCAGCGCGGCGCGGTGACTGCTTGCTGCAACGGCTGCCCGAACACCACGTGTCGGGTAAATACTGCCGCCTGGGTTTGGGGCTGACCATCGCCACCCATGGTGCCATAGACCATCACACGCCCATCCTTCAGGCGGGCCGCTGCAGGATTAAGCGTATGAAAGGGTTTCTTGCCCGGCTTGAGCGCCAGCAACGCATTGGGATCAAGACTGAAGGATGCGCCCCGGTTCTGCCAGTGAATGCCCGTGCCCGGCAACACGCAGCCGCTACCGTATTCATGATAGATGCTCTGAATGAACGATACGGCCAACCCATCAGCATCGACAGCGCCTATCCAGACAGTGTCAGCCGGACCCCTGCCGGCACCCCACGGAGCAGCCCGACCTTTCTGGATCAAGGCAGCCAGGGCATCAAGACGCGCTACATCCAGCAAGGATTGGGGTGCAATCGAACACTCCCTGGGGTCCGTGACAAATTGGTCGCGCAACTGGAAAGCCTTTTTGGTGGACTCCACCAGAAGGTGCACGTGATCTGCACTATCTGGAACCACGGAAGCGAGTCCTGCCCGTTCGGCGATCCCCAATATCGCAAGAGACACAACGCCCTGGGTAGGAAAGGTCATGTTATACAGGTCGCCACTGGCATGCGTCAGATGCAATGGCGTAACGATTTCGGCGTGATAGCTTGCCAGATCCTCTGCACTGACGGGCGCGCCAATAAATTTCAGATCTGCTGCGATGTCCCGGGCAAGAGACCCGCGATAGAAACTATCCAGGCCCTCGCGCACCAGGCGCTTGAGCATTGCAGCAAGACGCGGTTGAACGAATCGTTGCCCCACTTTGGGGACGAATCCCCCTGGCAAAAACGTCTCGTCGAAACCCGGCAGCCCTTGCAGTTCACCAAGCTTTTGGGTAGTCAGGAAGGCTTGGCTGGGCGTGACCGGGATGCCGTTTTCCGCATAGCCGATGGCTTCAGAGAGCAACGATTCCAGCGGTTTTTTGCCACCCCATTGGCGCGCAGTTTCCAGAGCGACCTGCCAGCCGCCCACGGTG
>JAGWPH010000011.1 GCA_028870615.1 Betaproteobacteria bacterium | reverse complement strand
TTGATGCCAACGGTATCCTGCATGTCAGCGCCAAGGACAAGGCAACAAGCAAGGAAAGCAAGATCACCATCAAAGCCAACTCGGGCCTGTCCGAGGAAGAAATCCGGCGCATGGTGAAAGATGCTGAGGAGCATGCCGAAGAAGACAAGAAAAACCTGGAGGCCGTCAACGCAAAAAACACGCTCGAAGCACTGGTACATAGTGTGACCAAATCCCTTAAGGAGCATGGTGACAAGCTTTCTGCAGACGAGAAAAGCAAAATCGAAGCCGCCCTCAAGGATGCCGAGGAAGCCCTGAAATCCGACAACATCCCCACTATGACCGCCAAAACAGAGGCCCTCTCTGAAGCCAGTCATAAACTGGCCGAAAAAATATATGGTGCTGAACAGGCGGCTGCAGGCCAGGGTGCACCAGGAGCTGCTGAGCCTGGGGCTTCTGCTTCAGGAGATGGCCACAAGGAAGAAAATGTGGTGGATGCCGAGTTTGAGGAAGTCAAAGACAAAAACCACAAATAAGCCTTCAGAGCATGAGCAAACGCGATTTTTACGAAGTATTGGGGGTCAACCGGGACGCTTCTGAAGAGGACATCAAGAAGTCTTACCGCAAGTTGGCGATGAAATATCATCCGGACCGCAATCCGGACAGCACTAAAACAGAAGCGCAGTTTAAGGAAGCCAAAGAAGCATACGAGATCCTGTCTGACTCTGATAAACGAGCAGCCTATGACCGCTATGGTCATGCCGGCGTGGATCCCAACCAAGGGGGCCAGGGAGGACCTGGTTTTGGTGGCATGGGAGGCGGGTTCTCGGATGCTTTTGGCGATATTTTCGGGGACCTGTTTGGCGGCGGCGGGCGTACGCGGCAAAGCGGCGTCTACCGCGGTGCCGATTTGCGTTACAACCTCGAGATTGGGCTGGAGGAAGCCGCCCGTGGCACCGAAACCCAAATTCGCATTCCCACCATGGAAACCTGCAGCACCTGCAAGGGTTCCGGCGCTAAGCCAGGTACCTCACCCACGACCTGTGGCACTTGTGGTGGGCAAGGTCAAGTGCGAATGCAACAAGGATTTTTTTCCATTCAGCAAACCTGCCCCACATGCCATGGCAGTGGAACCACTATTGCCAACCCCTGCCCGGACTGTGGCGGCGCTGGCCGCACCAAGCGATACAAAACTCTGGCCGTCAAAATTCCTGCCGGGATCGACCATGGAGACCGGATTCGCCTGGCGGGTGAGGGAGAGCATGGCATGGCCGGTGGCCCGCCGGGTGATCTCTATGTCGTGGTCCAGATTCGTTCCCATCCAGTGTTTGAACGCGATGGCACGGATCTGCACTGTGATATGCCGATCAGTTTTGGCGTGGCCGCTTTGGGCGGCGAAATCGAGATCCCAACCCTGGAAGGGCATGCCAAGCTAAAGGTTCCGGCCGAAACCCAAACTGGACAGGTCTTTCGCCTGCGCGGCAAAGGCATCAAGGGACTCCGTAGCAGTGGCTACGGCGACCTGATGTGCCACGTCGCGGTAGAGACTCCGGTCAAGCTAACCGAAGCACAAAAGGAATTATTGCGACAGCTGGAAACATCCACGCGCGGAAGCGACACACATAATCCGCGGGCCAAAACGTTTATGGACAAGGTCAAGGACTTCTTCAGCGCCCCCTGAATTTCTACTACACCCTGCGCCAGATCGTCCCCTGAGGCCCGTCCTCAAGAACGATCCCCTCAGCCAACAATGCCTCCCGGATTCGATCAGACTCGAGAAAGTTTTTAATACTTCGGGCTGCATTCCGATCCTGGATCAAGGCCTCAATGCGCCCCGCTTCGGATGTCGCGTGAGACGCCGGAGAAACGTCTGCGTCACTAAGGATGCGCCCTGCCCCCTCCTGCATCCAACGGTCCGGGCTTCGGCCCAACAGTCCCATGATCTGTGCCAATCGGTAGAGTTGGGTTGCAACGTCGTCGCTGGCGCTGCGGTTGGTCTCACGCGCCAATCCGAACAACACAGCTACGGCCTCTGGCGTGTTGAAATCATCATCCAGGGCATCCTTGAATTGTCGCGCTGCTTCGTCATTCCAGTCCACTGCCCCCGCCGTTACCTGGCGCCCCCGCAATGCTGTATAGAGCGTATTAAGTGCCTGACGGGCATCTTCGAGGTGACTGTCGGTATAGTTGAGGGGGCTGCGATAATGCCCCCGCAGCAAAAAGAAACGAATCACTTCCGCATCGAAAACTTTGAGCACCTCTTCAATGGTGAAGAAATTGCCCAACGATTTGGACATCTTTTCATCGTTGACCCGGAGAAATCCATTGTGCATCCAGACGTTAACAAATGGGTGCCCGTGCGCCCCTTCGCTTTGTGCGATTTCGTTTTCGTGATGAGGAAACTGAAGATCATGCCCTCCCCCATGAATGTCAAAATGTTCGCCCAGGAAATGTTCGCTCATGGCCGAGCATTCGATGTGCCACCCGGGACGCCCCGGTCCCCAGGGCGAGGGCCAACAGGGCTCATCGGGTTTTGCTGCTTTCCACAAAACGAAGTCGAGGGGGTCTTTCTTGTGGGTGTCTATCGCGATCCGTTCACCCGCACGCAAATCTTCCAGAGATTTTCCGGATAATTTTCCGTAGCCTGGAAAATCACGCACTGAATAATAAACGTCTCCATTACTCCCCACGTAAGCCAGCCCGCGGGAAATCAAGGTCTCTACCATGACGATCATGCCCGGCACATGTTCAGTGGCGCGCGGTTCAAAGGTGGGGGGCAACACATTGAGCTGAGACAGATCGCTATGCATGGCATCAATCATGCGCCCGGTCAGGGCGCCGATTGTTTCATGATTTTTAGCTGAACGTTCAATGATTTTATCGTCAATATCGGTGATGTTACGTACATATATCACAATATAGCCTGAAGCCTGCAACCAACGGTAAACCAGGTCAAAATTGACCAACATGCGTGCATGCCCCAAATGGCATCGATCGTAGACGGTCATGCCACACACATACATGCGAACCTTGCCTGGTTCGATGGACTGAAATTGCACTACGGAACGGGTTAGCGTATTGAAGAGTTTGAGCATGGTTTGAATGGCCATCCGCCTGCTTGAGCAGCCTCTCTCCGGCGCGCTGGAAGATGACGCAGTTTATTGATATAATTAAAGTTTCTGCTTCCTCGATCAGGAACAAGTATAACACGATATGGCTCTTCACCCCGCTGTAGTACGCGCGATTCTGGCGATTTTGATGGCAGGTCTATGCCGTTTCGGGGTAGCCCAGGAGACTGCTGTAGCCATCCCGCCCTCCCCAGCCGAGGCCACTCCTCTGTCTGTAACGACACCTATCCCCGTCGTCACGGCAACCCCACTCCCTGCGGACAGCCCAGTCAGTAGTCCCAAAGCCATCCAGAAATTGGCAAGCGAAGGCAAATTACAGGAAGCCTTGATGGCCGCGAACCAGTATCTGGATACCAATTCCCAAGATGGGACCGTATTGTTTCTCAAGGCCAAAATCCTGACTAAAATGGGGAAAACGGATGACGCCATTACAGTGCTGGAAGGAATGACCGAGCGTTTTCCAGAGATGGTAACGCCCTACAATAATCTAGCCGCGTTATATTCCGACAAAGGCCGTTTGGACGATGCCCGAAAAATCCTTGAAATGGCGCTGATGGTTCAGCCCAACTACGCCACGGCTTACGAAAATCTCGCCGACCTGTATCTGGCCCTGGCCCGTCAGTCCTATGCCCACGCATTGAAGCTGGATCCCAACAACAAAACCCTCAAGGCCAAGGCCGACAAACTCAATTAACTGGAGATACCATGGTTCGTTTCAAAACCAATTTTGGCGATATCGTTCTGGAACTCGATGCCGAAAAGGCACCTAAAACTGTAGCCAATTTTTTGGAATATGTGGAAGCCGGCTTCTATAACAACACGATTTTTCACCGCGTCATCGACGGCTTCATGATTCAGGGTGGGGGTTTCGAACCGGGCATGAAAGAAAAGCAGGCACGTGCTTCAATTGAAAACGAAGCTGCCAATGGCCTCTCCAACGA
>JAGWPH010000102.1 GCA_028870615.1 Betaproteobacteria bacterium | reverse complement strand
GGCATCGCCTGTGCCAATGATCGAGGGATCGAGAACATAGCGCTGCGGATAAGCCATGGCGTAGGGCAGATAGGCTGCACGAGTCTTGCTCATCCCGTATTCGTAAGGGTTCGATATGTCCTTCTCGACCGCCTTGGCGCATTCTCCGCAGGCAGTGCAGTTTTCATTGACATAGCGCGGAGAGATTTTCAGCTTCACCGTATAGTCGCCACGACGTCCTTTCACATCGACCACTTCCGAAAGGGTCAGCACGCGCAGGTTGCGGTTGGATTTGAGGCGACGCAAATTGATCTCCAGCCCGCAGGTCGGGTGGCACATCTTCGGAAAATAGCGGTAAAGCAAAGCCGTCCGCCCGCCCAGCGTCGCATTGCGTTCTGCGAGAAGCACCTGTTTCCCGCATTCGGCGGCTTCCAAGGCTGCGGTTATCCCGCTGATGCCACCGCCTACAACCAGTATCGTCTGATTGGTTGCTATCGAAACCATCATCCGACCCTCTGTTAGCTGTAATCCGATTTGGAATACAGAAAAATTGGCGCATGAGTCTTCGCGCAAGTTTTCAGCCCGTTAATTGCCCATGCCTGCCGGGTCATGGCTCCAGCGTGCGTATTTCGAAATTCATGAGGTCGAGGTCAGCCAGTATCCAGGTAGCGCGCGCCCTGACTCCGGGGGCATCGATCCCTGCAACAGAGCCCGGATTGACAAGCATGCTATGCCCACCCTTGATATTTGGCTGTTCCACGATTTCGGCATGGTGACTATGTCCGCAACAGACCAGATCATAGTCTCCGGTGCAGGCCATGGCGCGTCCGTAATGGGGGAAATGGGTGACAAATATGCGTCGTTTCCCCAGTTCCAGCGTAGCATCCTGGCCGTGATAAGCAAGTAATCCATTGGATTTCGCCACCAGACTATGCATTGCCATCTGGTCGCCGATGTTGTTGCCATGCACCACATGCAGCGGCAGGCCGAACTTCATGGAAGCGCGCAGAGTATGGGCACCGATCAGGTCGCCGCAGTGAATGACGGCCTGCGCCCCGGCCGCCTGCGCTTCTTTCACTGCGGCGGCAACCGAATCCGCGCGATCGTGGCTATCGGAGACGATACAGATGTTCACTTGGCGCTCACCCTAAGCATGCTCCATTTCATGAATTCGTAAAATCAAAACGGCTCCCGACGGAAAACCCGAAAACCCGGCCCAATTCCAGATCGCGAATCAGGTTGTCTACCTCCGCCTGACCGTACTCCCTCTGTATTTCAGCAAGAATCAGCTGGGCACCGTTGCGGTTGTATCCGCCACCGAAGCCGGCCTGGGTTGCGAGCAATTGTTTCGCCTTGCTTATCGTCATAGCAGCGTCGGGCCGAAATATTCCTCTTCGACAAGATCGGCACCTGTGGCTCCGGAATGCGCGCCCACCCGGGTCTTCTCATGATCTGCCTGCACCTGCAACAGCGTGATGATGCACTCCGAAAAGTCCTTATATTCCTCGCGACCTGTGCCGAATTGCTCGAGTTCGGAGTAAAAAAACTGGCAGCGGTAACGTGAATCACCCAGCTTGAATATGATGAAATCGGCTTCGCGCGCTCTCCAGTAAAGTGCAGGACAGGCAGTCAGCGTCTGCGAATCCGGATCGAGTTGCAACTCCGCCTCGGCAAGCTGCAAGGGAACCAACCGGCTATAACGCTCCAAGAGAAGCTCGATGGCAAGATCCCTTTCATCATCGGTGAATTCTGGAATGACCATCGGTCGTCACCTCTTTGTTTCCAGTTACATCACGATTTCAAAATCTCGCGCCATTTAAGCGCAACAAGGGGTTAGTGTCTATAGCCGCAACGGGGGGGGTAAAACATAACCCGTATGGGTGGTAGAGCAGGCTTGCCATCCCTTCCCTGATTACGGCTAGGGCAGGCGCACCAACAAGATCGGCACGTGGCTGTCGCGGATCACGCCCTCGGCGATGCTCCCCACCAACAGGTGCCGCAATCCCTTGCGGCCATGGGTACCCACCACGATGAGGTCTGCCGGCCAGTGGCGGGCTTCTTCCACAATGGCATGCGCCACCTTTTCTCCCAGGCTCTCGGTCTCAAGCATTTTGGTTTCAATGGTGATGCCCTCAGCCTCCGCAGCTTTTTTGGCCTTCTCGAGAATGGCGTGGCCCTTATGGATCCAGGCGCGCTCAATAGCCGTGCGGTCCACAAATTCGGCGTCACTGAAAATGCTGGCCTCATCCACCACGTAGGCCACGCGCAACAGCGCCTGCTGGTTGCGGGCCAAGAGGATGGCCTCGCGCAATGCACGCTCGGAGGTGTCACTGCCGTCCGTTGCTATCAAGATGCGCTGGTACATGAGCTCGCTCCCAATCAAGAGTTATGCGTCGCCTTTGACCACCAATACGGAATGATCGGTATGCCCGATGATGTTTTTGGTGGTGCTGCTACGGTACCGCCCCGCCACGATCAGATCTGCGTGTTTGGTTTCTGCCATGGACAGAATGGCTTCATGGGGTTTGCCCGCGACCACCACGCATTCTGCCGCCACACCCAAGCCCGCGGCGATCGCCTCCAGGCGCGTCAGGGCCATGTCGTCTTCGCTCACCGTCATGAGTGTCAGCGGCAGCCTGCAGGAGACTGCCACGGTTGCAGCCATGGCGGCAACGGGTTCAGCTTCAACACCAAGATCAATGGCCGCCAGGATGGCCCGCGACCACAGGTGCGCCTTACGCGGCACAAACAGCATGCTGCAGGGTGCCTCGGCGGCCACCTTGCTCACCATCTCGCCAATCATGAGCTTGGAAAGAAAACTGCGCTGTCCCCGACGCCGGGCAATGATGAGATCTGCCCGATACTCGCGGGCCTCTTGCACAATGGCCGCATGGGGCGCTTCGCATTGCCGCACCACGAGGTCCAGCGCGATACCGGCCTCTTGGGCGGCTACTCGCAACTGCGCCACCCTCTCGGCAAATTCCCGCGCGCTGCGCTGGGCCAGATCCGGCGAGCTAATCTCGTATTCCAGATTTTGCACCACCGGAAACACCGCGCGTAGCCCGATGCCGCACTGACGCGCGATGTCGAAAGCCAGGCGTTCGGCACCGCCATCAAATTCGGTATGTTCCGTGACCAGTAAAATGCGTTCGAAGGAATGGGCCATGGTTTATTTGTGATGCACGTTCACCGCGCCTGAAGCGGCATAGAGCAGAACGACCACTGCCATCAGACAAATGGCCACATAGATGTAGTTTTTTTCCTTGAGATACACGGGCACCACCGAGGCGATGCTCACGATGGGACAGGCCGACAGGATGGCAATGCCGAGCAGGCTGAGGAAATCGCCCTTGTTCAAGGCCAGCACCCAGCCCCAGCCAGCGGGCAAGCCCGTGGCCGCGGCATAGTCTGCAGCAGAGAGCTTCCAGAGCTGTGGCAACTGCGTGAGCGGCACCTCGGCCGTGGC
>JAGWPH010000101.1 GCA_028870615.1 Betaproteobacteria bacterium | reverse complement strand
GTCAACGCCTTGTAGACAGCGTCCGGGGAAGCTTTGATTCCTACCTCGTGTTGAATCTGGTGAGTGCTCATGTTTGTGACCTTCTAAAGAGGTTCGGTTGCGACCGGTGTGCAGGTATCGACGCCAGCCCAGGTATTCAGCGCTGCACCTGTTTCCAAAAAGGACTTCATGCTGGAGAGTACGCGCGGCCAGCCCATGGAAATTCGGCCTGCCATGATTGAACCGGTCTTGAGATTGCCGTGGATCACATTCAGACGCACCATGTCGTCGATGGTCTCAATCTCAAAGGTAACACGTGAAGGCTCCGAGATGTCCGAAGTGTTGGCAGGGTCAGCCCATGTCATCACCAGACGCTTGGGCGGCGAACTTTCAAGAATCTCACCACTTACCATGACAGTGGGGGGCACACCACTTGAGACCTGTTGCCACTTCGAGCCTTTTTTCCAATCCGACCCGATGCCGCTGGTCCAGTATTGGCGGCTGAACTCGGGATTGGTGATGGCAGCCCACACCTTTTCCGGGGTGGTCTTGATGTAAGTGGTGTAGACAAATTCGGTACTATTCATCGACGTTCTCCTGTAATGCCTGCTTGAGATTGTGCAACGCCCGTAGCCGCCCCTGTTCAAATTTACCGATCCACCGTGTATAGATTTCATTGATCGGTACCGGATTGAGATAGTGCAGCTTCTCCCGTCCCCGCCATACCGTGACGACAAGATTTGCCGTCTCCAGCAAGGCAAGATGCTTGGTTACCGCCTGACGGCTCATGTTGTGCTGTTCGCACAATTCACCCAAGGTCTGTCCGTTTTTTCTGCGCAGATGGTCGAGCAGTTTCCTGCGGCTGACATCAGCGAGCGCTTTGAATACGGCGTCATCTTCGATAACCATGGGCGCATTATAGGCAACCAAATGGTTGCATGTCAAGGGGCAGAACGGGCCATTGGCACAACCCTTCCAGGATCGGCTCCTGCTAATCTCCGGTCGGAGAAATTCGGAAAGCGCGTACTCTCTCGAGGTTGCGCAGAGATTGGGCAAGCGTGGATAAGTTGTTGGAATCGTTTGTCCTGATGGCCATGCGATATTCGAACGAAAGGCCGTCATCCGAAACGCGATAACTCATATTGGCGACGGTGAAGCCATGAGCCACCAACAATGTTTTTACTTCTTTTTCTTCCATCGCACTGTTTCTGTCGAACCGTATAAAATGGTGGGCATAGAAGTGGGAAGGCAGTTTGGCTTCGATCCAGCGAAATATCGATAGGGTTCCCAGCGTAAGAACTGTCGTGAGAATCGCCGGATAGTAGAAACCCACACCAATCAGAATTCCGATTGCGGCCGTGATCCAGATTGAGGCAGCCGTGGTCAAACCTCGAACACTCAGACCTTCCTTAAAAATGACACCGGCCCCGAGAAAACCTATGCCTGTCATTATCCCTTGGGCCATTCGGGTTGGATCGGTCCGAACCGTGTCAAGCGATGCGCTTCCCGGTAGCCACTTCCATTGGTAAAGCGTCACCAACATGAGCAGGCTTGACGCCAGACAGACCAAAGTATGGGTACGGAAGCCGGCCGGACGCCCGTGATAACTCCGCTCCAACCCAATAACGCCACCGGCAGCCAAGGCGCCTGCGAGATGGATGGTAATTACGATGTAATCATTATCCATGAGCATCCTCCAGGAAAAACAGATTCTGCTTCATCATGCCAAGCATGACAGGTATGCTGCCAGCAATTACACGGCAAGCCAATACTTTTGGTAAGAAGCCTTGGCGACAGCTAAACGGACATGGATGTGAATTTATCGAATACCGGGTTCCTCAAGGTAGGCGAGTAAAGCGTCAATTTCTGCCTCTGCGGCCAGCCAATCCTCCATAGAATTCCCATTGGCAAAGCCGCGGTGCTCTGCCCGGTAGTAGGCAGCAACGGCGATCATTTCATTGCGGTCCATCCTATCACCTTGAATGTTGCGCTTAACACCTGAATTTTCCTGAATGCTTGTCTTGTTCGGTTGCGAAGAAGTTTTCGACATGATGCCTCCTCCGAGTAATGGTCCTCAGAAACGTCGGCCCAATTTTTCATGGTATCTAATATTTGTAACTAAAATATTACGATCGGCTCTCAGGGCACTGGAGGTACTAGGTCTCCTGTTATTTTTTCACTTCTTATGGGAGAATGGTTTCTGGAGATGGCATTCCTCCATGAGCCTGAGAGTTCAGAACCGCCTCAATCGGGGCCGATGATGCCTACG
>JAGWPH010000100.1 GCA_028870615.1 Betaproteobacteria bacterium | reverse complement strand
TGCGGCGGCATCAACAGCATTCTGGGTTTGGTTGCGAACCACAAAAATATGACCAACATCTACCGCCAGAGCAGTAATGGCTAATAACGCCGCCAATGATCCGACGACAACAATCGCCACTACGCCACGCTGGCTGTCGTTGGCATTATTCATAGTACATCACCGACGTGGAACTGAGTTGTTCCGGCCCCTGAAGAGCGCTCAGAATGCCCAAGCCAAGGCCATGAAAAGTATACTGCACCGTGACATTGATGGTGGCTGCACTGGGACCACAGGACACCGTAACGCTGGGGTTGTTGGATACTGGAGTGCCAAAGGTAATTACGTACTGGGTACTGTAGCTGCTGGCGACCAGGCAGGCTGTACCGGAACCGGTAGTCCCTGAACAGGTGGCGGGGTTACCACCCTGTATGTTGGAAATGGAAGGATCTGAACAGGAGACGGGGTGGGTCAGTCCGATGGATTGAACCGCACCCCAACGTGCGCCCTCGCGAGCGGCATTGGTGATAACAGATTGGTCGTACATCAAGATGCCATACTCGATGGTTCCGAATAGGATCAGTAGCAACAAGGGGAGAACCAGTGCAAACTCGACTGCGGCGCTCCCCGATTGATTTTTCATCTCGTTTGCCCGTGATAAACTTATGGGAAATTGTACCATTCGCGCCAATCACATTTAAATAAATTATAGTTTGGGTGATTTAAAAATAGTGCGTTGTTGTATGATTTATATGCTATAACTAGCTACAGAGTACTCTGCTGGATCACGCGTAAGGTAAATTCGTAGCGGCCTGTACTCAATTTTCTGACAAAGGAGATTTCTCATGATGACTGCACTTGAAAAACTGAAGCAATTCTGCAAATCCGAAGAAGGCGTGACCGCCATTGAGTATGCCCTGATCGCTGCACTGATCGCTGCGGCTATCATTGCAGGTGTCAGTTTACTGGGAGGAAATGTCAGCAAGGAGTTCACCAGTATCGCAGGTGTAGTATAGACGCGACATCGTCTTCACAACCCGGGTTGGATCGCATCGACAATCACTGGCTTTCTTTGGGGCTCTTATTTGCAGTGTTGCTGATCGCAGCATTGTGCGACCTCAGGGAACGCAGGGTTCCCAATTGGCTACTGGTGATTGGGGGAGGGGTGGCAGTCTTGATGTCCCTGTCGGTGCAGTCCATCCCCTTGCGGGAATTGTTGGTTGGGGGAATTGTTGGATTGTTGGTATTTATGCCCCTTTATGTTGTATCCGCGATGGGTGCTGGAGACATTAAGTTGATGGCTGTCGTCGGCACGTTTTTGGGTGTCAAGGGCGTTCTGCTCAGCGCATTGTTTACAGCGCTTGCTGGAGGACTTCTTGCACTAGGGTTTGCTCTGGCTCGGGCCGGAACGCAACTTCCCTATGCCGTAGCCATTCTGGCTGGCGTAACGGGATATGTTGCGATCAGATATCTTAATCCCGCAATTCTGAATTTCCCATTCCAGGACTTTTGATGAAATGGTTAAGAACCGTGCACTCATGCTGCTGTTACTCTCACTCGCGATCAGTGCTGTGGCCATATGGGCAGCAGTACAGTGGGTTAATCGCCAGGTAGAAAAACGTACCTCCAGTCATACCATCAAGCTGGTGGTCGCTTCTGGAAACATTATGGCGGGCGCCCGTCTGGTGCCGGAACTCCTTAAAGTGTCGGAATGGCCCGCAGGGAGTCCGATCGTCGGCAGTTTTTCTGAAACACAACCGCTGCTGGACCGGATTGCGAACGTCAATATCTCGGCAGGTGAGCCCTTGCTGGAACAAAAACTGGCTTCGGTCGGGAGTAAAGCCGGGCTATCCGCCCTGATTACTCCGGGAATGCGCGCAATCTCGGTGCGAGTCAACGACGTGGCTGGAGTGTCCGGATTTGCCTTGCCGGGTAATCATGTGGATATTTTGGTTAATGTTCAGGATGATCAGGGTCGTATGGTCTCCAAGATCGTGCTGCAACGGATTCTGGTGCTGGCAGTAGCTCAAGATGCCTCTGTGAAAGAGGATACCAAAGCCAAAGTGGTCAATACCGTTACTCTGGAAGTCACTCCGCAGCAAGCCGAAAAGCTTGACCTGGCCCGCAGCGTAGGAAACTTGAGCTTAGTGCTGCTTAATCAAGTAGACAAGACCCCCGTTGTTACTTTCGGCGTTCACAAAGCGGAATTGCTCACGCAGGATGGTAAGCAGGAGCAGGTTGCAGTGAGCCCAATCCTATCTGCCAATCCTTCGGGATCCCACGGATCGTCCAGCACCATTGAAGTCATTCGTGGAACAACCCGCGCTACAATTCCTTCTCATTGAGTCTGCCATGAAAACCCTGCTTTCACTTCTGAGCTTCTTTCTGGTCCTGGTTGGTCCGGCATGGTCTGGATCGACGGAATCGGTTTCTGAACCGGCTTCTCCAGCAACTTTGTGGGTCACCTTGGGCAAATCCCTGCGAATAAGTTCTCCGTCTGACCTGGTGCGAGTTTCCGTTGGCAACCCGGAAGTGGTGGATGTCAGTTTAGTGCGCAAGCATGAAGTTTTTCTGGTCGGGAAAAAGGTTGGAAGCACCAATATCTACCTATGGACCCGGGACAATCACATGACTTTGATGGATGCCGTGGTTTCTGTTGACGTGGGCGGGTTGCGCGAAAAGCTGAATGAATTGATGCCTGGTGAAAATGCAATCAAGGTGAGTGCGGCGGGAGAATCGTACGTGCTGAGCGGACAGGTAACAGATGCTGTGGCTGTGCATCAGGTTATGCTTCTCGCAGAACAATATGGTGGCAAAAAAGTCATCAACATGCTGGGGACACAAGATATTGCCCAGGTACTTCTTGAGGTCAAGGTTGCAGAGGTCAATAAAACCATCGATGACAAACTTGGGGCAGGGGGGATATGGAGTGGCGATACCGGCTCGAATCTGGGTATAAACAGCGGGTTTTCTGCAGGCTCGGCTGGTAGTATTACAATGGGTAAACTGGCAAAACGCGGCTCGATGATTCTTGATGCTGAAATCAATGACGGTCGGGCCAAAATACTGGCTGAGCCCAACATTGTTGCCATCAGTGGGCAAGAGGCCTCGTTTCTTGCAGGCGGGAAAATCTACATTCCAATACCTCAAACCACTGGAATTGGCCCTCCAATGATAACGCTTCAGGAAGAGCAGTTTGGTGTTGGACTCAAGTTTCTGCCGACGGTTCTCAGTGGCGGAAGAATAAACTTGCGTGTCAGCCCCGAGGTTTCCGAATTATCGGCAACAGGGACGACCTTGGGCACCGGTGGCAGTCTTACCGTGATTCCAACAATTACAACGCGGCGCGCTTCAACCACGGTGGAACTTAATGATGGCCAAAGTCTTGCCATTGGTGGACTCATCAAAAATAATGTGACGGAAGCCGCCAAGGCTTTTCCCGGATTGGGCGAAATTCCGATTTTAGGAGCGCTCTTTCGCAGCAGCGAGTTTCAGAGTGACCGTACAGAACTGGTTTTCATCATAACGCCTCATATTATCAAGGCATCCAATAATCGGTTGCCGCTGCCTACGGACAATTTTTCAACTCCAACCCGTGAGGAATTCCAGCTTGAGGGCAAAATGGAAGGGGAAAAAGGAGAAAAGCGCCAATGAAACCATATGCGGGTATGATCGTTTCAACCATGTTGCTTCCGATACTGCTGTGTGGTTGCGCCGCACGCGAATACAGCATGGATTCATCTATGGGTGTCGCTGTCCATGAAAACCTGGCGGCACAAATCATTTACCCGAACGGAATTCCTCCCACGGGCCCTCAGGGTCTCTATGGCGTACCATCCAAAGCTGTCATAGATCGGTACGATAGCTCATTCATGGCACCTCCTCCACCGGCAAACGCATTCTCGATTGGGCTTGGCGCTGCAGGAACGGCTTCGATGACTGGGCCGGCAACCGGAACAAACCCGTGATCACAAATTAACCAATAACGAACAATGAAAGTCACGGTTTTATCCCCACTTTCGCCTGCTTCTCAGAAACTGAGAAGCATCCTGCAGGAAAGATGTCGCAGCGACCAGTTGGTTATCATTGATCAGTCCTGCAATAAAATCGACATCGAGACTACCGAACTTTCAATGGCAAATCTCCTGATTCTGGATTGCCTGGACATTGAACGTCTGGATTGGTCTGCAAT
>JAGWPH010000099.1 GCA_028870615.1 Betaproteobacteria bacterium | reverse complement strand
GGATGCGCATTGCGGCACGTTTGCGGCCCAACTGATCGGAGAATTTCACCATGCCTTCCTTTGACATTGTCTCGGAAGTGGACAAACAGGAAGTCCGGAATGCAGTCGAGCAGGTCAACCGCGAAGTCAGCACCCGCTTTGACTTCAAGGGATCGGATGCGCGCGTGGAACAGAACGGTTATGTCCTGACCGTGTATGCCGATGATTCGTTCAAGCTGGATCAGGTCAAGGAAATTCTCAATCTCAAACTGGTCAAACGAGGGATCGATATACGCGCCCTGGAGTTCAAGGCAGAGGAAACCATCGGCAGCGACAAGGTCAAGCAGATCGTGACGGTCAAGGTGGGCGTTGAAACCGAATTGGCCAAAAAAATCGTCAAGCTGCTCAAGGACAGCAAACTCAAGGTGCAGGGAAGCATTCAAGGCACTGCCGTCCGGGTCAGCGGCGCCAAACGCGACAATCTCCAGGAAGCCATCGCCCTGGTCAAATCCGCCGACCTGGGATTGCCGCTTCAGTTCAATAATTTTCGCGACTAACCTTGCGTCAGTTTCAACGCCCGTTCGTACAGTGGCTTTCGTCCCGCGCCGGTGACCTGCGTGGCAATCCGGACGGCATCTCCCAGGGACAGCTTTTCCAGCAATGCCAGTAACAGTGCATCGTGCCGGGCCGGGTCGGTTTCGGCCGGCTGCGTTGCGCCTTCTACCGCCAGAACGAATTCACCTCGCTGATGGTTGGGGTCGGCATCGACCCAGAGCAACGCCTCGGCCAGAGTCGTCCGATGGACGGTTTCAAACAGTTTGGTCAACTCACGTCCGATCACTACGCGACGCTCACCTCCCAACACCTGGGCCAGTGCGGCCAGGCAATCCTGAATGCGATGTGGCGCTTCGTACAACACCAGGGTCGCCTGCAATCCCTTGAGCGCCTCCAACGCGCGTGAGCGTGCCCCAGCCTTGATCGGCAGGAAACCATAAAACAGAAACTGCCTTGCGCTGAACCCTGATACGGAAAGAAGTGCAGTGAGTGCGCTGGGACCTGGCACAGGAACGACCCGAAGACCGTGCGTCAGGGCGCTGTCCACCAGTATTGCACCAGGGTCGCTGATGGCTGGGGTTCCTGCATCAGAAATCAGCGCAACAGACAAACCGGATTCCATTTTTTGGATCAATGAAGCGGTGATACTGCGCTCATTATGTTCATGCAGTGGGACCAGGGGCGTGCGAATGCCGTAATGGTGCATCAATGGACCGGAATTCCGTGTGTCCTCGGCAGCAATCACATCCACGGTACGCAAAGTTTCAAGGGCACGAGCCGAGATATCTTCGCGATGGCCGATGGGCGTTGCTACGACGAACAAGGTACCGGACGACTGTGACATGGACGATAACCTCATGAAGGTAGACTGCATTCTCAACCGTGAGCGTACCGGAAGCAAGACGGCAACCCTCGGATATGATGCGGTTCCAGCCTATCTTATGTGCCGGTCCGGAGGGTTACGCCGGCGCAAGGATGCCCTCTGGTTGTAAGGTGATTTCCCCAAAATCGACAGCGTTGTCATACAATACCGGCCATGGACCTTATTACCCGTATTACCGGGCACTTTAACGACAGTGCCAATCTCAAGCTGGCTGTTGCTCACGAACTGGCTGCCCCGATCGCGATGGCAGCCGAAAGAATGGTGCAATGCCTGCTTTCCGAAGGAAAAATCCTGGCTTGTGGCAACGGCGGTTCGGCGGCTGATGCACAACATTTTTCTGCCGAGTTGCTTAATCGTTTTGAAGTGGAACGACCTCCGCTGGCAGCCATCGCTCTGACCACGGATTCGTCCACCCTCACATCCATCGCCAACGACTATCATTACAACGACGTGTTTTCCAAACAGGTCCGTGCGTTGGGTCAGAGTCGGGACGTGTTGCTGGCCATATCCACCAGCGGCAACTCTCCCAATGTCATCGAAGCCATCAAGGCTGCCCACGAGCGTGAAATGGCAGTAGTGGCCCTGACAGGCAAGGGAGGGGGAGCAATGGCTGAATTGCTGGATGGCAATGATGTTCATATCAGCGTCAATGCCAGGAGCACCGCCCGTATTCAGGAAGTACATATTCTGGCGTTGCATTGTCTTTGTGATGCAATTGATTGCGTTTTACTGGGAGTGGAATGAGCATGAAGCAATCCTGGTTGGCTTTGGTCCTGATCGCCGTCTCCCTGCCTGCATTGCAGGGTTGTTTTCCACTGGTGGCCACGGGCATGGTAGGCGCCGGTCTGGTGGTTGCCGACCGGCGCACTTCCGGTGCGCAGCTAGAAGACCAGGGTATCGAATTTCATGCCAGCCATGCCATCAGTGAAGAATACGGCGACAAAGTGCATATCAACTGCACCAGTTTCAACCGCAACCTGCTTTTGACAGGGCAGGTGCCAAACCAGAATATCCGTAATGCTGTCGAAGCCTTGGCCCGTGCCACGACCAATGTGCGTTCGGTCGTCAATGAAACCACTGTGGCGGGAAATAGTTCTTTTTCTGAGCGCGCCAACGACTCCTATCTCAGTACCAAGGTTCATGCCCGTTTGGCGGCAGATGCCAACGGCCAATTCTCCCCGGTTCACATCAGTGTCACCACCGAGGATAGCGTTGTCTATTTGATGGGCCTTGTGACACGCGCCGAAGGGGATGCCGCCAGCAATATTGCCAGTACGACGTCAGGGGTACGGCGGGTGGTCAAGGTATTTGAGTACCTGACCAATCCTCCGGACAACCAGAAGTCGAGTGCGCTGCACTCCGAACCTGTCGCATCACCTTCGACCACCAAGCCTGCAGACGTCCAGCCCCCGGCGCCCCAGATCGAAGAGACGCTCCCTGCAGCACAACCCATCAAAATGTAAGGATGGATGGTCTCGTGACCCCGCCTCTACCACCCAACTTCGAGCAGAAAATTGCATCACCTGGGCAGTGGCTTGAACATATTGATTTGCTGCCGCGTCCGCTGGTATTTACGAATGGGGTATTCGACATTCTTCACCGCGGGCACGTCACTTACCTGGCTCAGGCACGCGCCCTGGGGGCAGCATTGGTAGTGGCGCTCAATTCAGACGCATCGGTTCATCGGCTGGAAAAAGGGAAAGACCGCCCCATCAACGTTCTGGCAGACCGTATGGCTATTGTTGCCGCTTTGGAAAGCGTGGATGGGGTCACCTGGTTTGACGAAAGCACGCCGCTGCAACGGATTCTGGAATGCCGCCCCGATGTATTGGTCAAAGGGGGGGATTGGTCCGTGGCGCAGATCGTGGGGGCCGAGGAAGTTAAATCCCGCGGCGGGCGGGTCGTCTCCATCCCCTTCGAGCACCAGCGTTCAACGACCGCCCTGTTGCAGCGCATTCGCCTCTAGTCCGACATCAGCCGGGCAAGGCCTTCCAGTACCAGATATTCTACGGAGACCACCGGTCGTTCGAGATGGGGGAGCAAAAGTGGCCCATGCCCACCGCTTAGAATACAGACGACCGGTTTGTGCTGTTGGGATTGCAACGTCAGCGCGATCTGCTCTATGGCGCCCACCGTGGCCAGGATCTGCCCCGTGGTGATGGCGTCTGCAGTGGATCTGGGCAATGCCGCAAAGCGGCCAGGGGAATGGGTCGTCAAGTTCGCTGTCCCGGTACTGAGGGCCTGCGCCATGAGGGACAAGCCAGGGAGAATCACTCCCCCCAGAAACTCCCCTTCGGCACTCAGGGCATCCACGGTGGTGGCCGTGCCGGCACAGACCACCACGGCAGGCTGGCTCGTGAATGCATGTGCCCCGATCAGGGCGGCCCAGCGGTCAGGGCCCAGCTGTTGCGGCGTTTCATAACGATTCACCACCCCGCCGGCTTCCGCTTCCGCGTGGACCCAGCGCAGCGGAACCCCTGCCGATTCGCAACATTGGGCCACTCCTGCCGCGACTTTCGGACCGGCCACCTGGGTGGCAAGCACCTGCGCCAAGGGATGATGTTCGCGTAGCAGTGATTCCAGCATCGGCCAGGATGCGGTGAGCAATGTCCCGGTGCGATGCCAGCGGTCCTGTTGCCGCAATCCCCACTTGATGCGGCTGTTTCCAATATCCAGTGCCAGTTGCATCAAGTCATTCGCAGCGAAACATCGCCGGCATGGAAGCGACGAATCTCGCCTTGTTGGCGCAGCAACAAGGCGCCATCATCAGACAAGCCGACGCATTCGCCGATTTCAACGCGTTGGTTGGGCAATGTGAGGCGAATCATGCGTTGCCGATGCGCGCTACGCGCGAGCCATTCACTCTGAAACGGCACGAATCCCGCCGACGAGAATTGTTGCAAGTGCGGGATCAGGGTCTTGAGAATGGCAACCAGCACCGCGTCGCGTCCGGGGGCCAGCCCCTCGGCATTGCGTAAATCGGTTGCCGGGTTTTGCAGGAGATCGGACAGGGCCTCCTCCAGGATCAGGTTGAGGCCGATGCCGATGACCGCGCCGATCGAGCCGTCCTGGGCATCGGAGATTTCCACTAAAATGCCGGCGATCTTGCGCCCGTGACGGAGCAGGTCGTTGGGCCATTTCAGGGACAGTCCATCGACATTCAATTGCTCCAGTGCGCGAGTCGTTGCCAGGGAAACGACCAGCGGTAAGCCTGCGAGCCTGGAGGCATCGCCTTCAAATCGCCACAATAAGGAAAATGTCAGGGAGCCTTCCCCGCCAGACAGCCAGCGACGGCCCTGGCGTCCTCTCCCGTCAAGTTGGTTTCGAGCCACCAGGCAGTATCCATGCGGCGCCCCACGGTCGGCCAGCATCAGGAGATGCTGGTTGGTGGAATCGATGCTTTCCATCACCTCCAGTTGAAGGGAGGTGCCTTCAGGACCCAGAAGCTGCCGGATGTGCCCAGGTTCCAGGGTAGGCATATTCAAAATTCCAGGTGATGCTCGGCATGGCAAACAGCCATCTCACGTTGATAGGCCATATGCGCCATGATGGCATCCAGCAGGAGTTTCACGCGATTGGAAAGTTTGCTGTCAGGGCGATAATCAGCGGGTGCAATGAAATCGACGCGTCGCGCCGACAGCAGTTTGACGCAGGTATCCCGATCCCGCCGGCTGCGGGCAGGGTGGACGGCAATAGTATGTCCTCCGTTCTTTTTGGTGAGCGCCATGCTGGGCACATCGGTCATTCCGTCCCCGATATAAATGATGTTGTGAAAAGGAATGGGGCGTTGGTTTTCAGGCATATGTTCGTTGATGGATTCTTCCAGGGTCTCCTTGCCTTTGTTGACCCGGAACAGGTACTGGGTTTTTGTAGTGTCCGTGATGAGAAGTTTCGGAAAGGTGGCAATGCCCTGAAAGTTAAAGTGATACTCCGAGGCATAGATCTGTTGAAAATGAGCCCTGATGGAAATACCCTCCAGGATTTCCTTCATGCCCGCCGAAACGATGTAGTGCCGGATGTTAACCCGCCCCTGGCCTTGTTGGCGCACATGGTCATTAATGCGCTGGAACCATCCTTCCACACCCGGAAAATAAAGAATGTCCTTGCCCATGGCTTGAAAATCACTGCGACTGATATTGATTTTCCGGGAATGCGCCTCTTCCAGGAGCAGGCGCATGTAGACCAGCATCTTTTCAGAGATGGTTTCCACAGACTCGCTCTCCACCTGTTTCCAGAAATCACGTGGTTTGATCCCCAGTTTGGGGAGGACGGTATATTCCTGCATTGGTTGTGGCGACAGGGTCCCGTCAAAGTCGTAGACCATGGCAATGGTGTTTTGGAAGAAAGTTGATTTGGGCATGTATACCGTTCCAGCGGGCTTTAAGCTATTCTAACGGATTGGCGTCCCGGTCGGCTTGATGTAGAGTGTCCGTCCGTTGAGGCCTGTTCACTTTCGGTTGTCCAATGTCCACTTCAAATTCCGTACCCGCCACGCATTTCATCCGGAACATCATTGCTGAAGACCTCGCCAAGGGCAAGACCCAGGGGCGTATCGCGACGCGGTTTCCACCGGAACCCAACGGCTACCTGCACATTGGCCATGCCAAATCCATCTGTCTTAATTTCGGGGTTGCCCGGGATTTTGGCGGGGTCTGTCACATGCGGTTCGATGACACCAATCCCACCAAGGAAGATGTCGAGTATGTGGAATCCATCCTGGACACGGTACGTTGGCTGGGATTCGACTGGGGTCCCCATCTCTATTATGCGTCAGACTACTTCGAACGTTGCTATAACTATGCGGAATGGCTGATCAAGGCGGGCAAGGCTTACGTGGATAGCCTCAGTGCCGATGAGATTCGGTCGCACCGCGGCAATCTTACCGAACCTGGAAAAAATAGCCCATGGCGCGATCGTTCGGTGGAGGAAAACCTGGATCTGTTCCGGCGCATGCGTGCTGGCGAATTCATGGATGGGCAACATGTTTTACGCCTCAAAATCGACATGTCTTCGCCCAATCTCAATTTGCGTGATCCGGCCATTTACCGGATTCGTCATTTTCCGCATTGGCGCACCGGGGACACGTGGTGCATTTACCCCATGTATGACTATGCCCACGCTTTGTCAGATGCCGAAGAACACATTACCCATTCCATCTGCACCCTGGAATTTGAAGACCACCGACCGTTGTACGATTGGGTGGTGGAAAATACACCGGTACCGTGGCGGCCACATCAGTACGAATTTGCCCGTCTCAACCTGACCTATACCGTGATGAGCAAGCGAAAGTTGCTGGAACTGGTCGAGGAAGGCCATGTGTCAGGCTGGGATGATCCGCGCATGCCCACCCTGGTGGGCCTGCGTCGTCGAGGGTATACCCCGGAGGCAATTCGCCTGTTCTGCGATCGGATCGGGGTCTCTAAATCCGACAGCCTGATCGACGTCAGCGTGCTGGAGGATTGCCTGCGCACCGACCTGAACGAGCGTGCCCAGCGCCGGGTGGCGGTGCTGGATCCTGTCCGGTTGATTATCGACAATTACCCCGAAGGGCAGGTTGAGTTGTGCGAGGTACCCAACCATCCACAAAAACCGGAATGGGGCAAACGCACCATTCCCTTTGCACGGGAACTGGTCATTGAGCGGGAGGATTTCATGGCTTCCCCCGTCAAGGGGTTTTTCCGTTTGGCCCCAGGATCAGAGGTGCGGTTACGCTACGCTTATGTCGTTAAATGCACCGGATTTGTCACCGACCCGGACACCGGGGCAGTGACTGAAATCCATGGAGAGCTCTACCCCCAAACCCGCAGCGGGACACCGGGGGCCGATTTGCATAAGGTCAAAGGAAACATACACTGGCTGGCCGTGGCCCATTCGCACGAAACGGAAGTCCGTGTCTATGATCGGTTATTCAGCGATCCCAATCCTGCCGGATCCGACGACTACCGATCCTTGCTGAATCCGGATTCCGTCCAGGTGCGACCCTCCTGCCGGGTGGAGCCGGCATTGATGGAGGCACTTCCCGGTGAGCGCTTCCAGTTTGAACGCAATGGCTATTTTGTCGTGGACAGTCGCGATGCCACACCCGGGCGACCGATTTTCAACCGGGCCGTCACCCTACGCGATGCGTGGATCAAGAGGCCGTGATCAGCCGGCAAAACTGGTGCGTTTGTCGCGCTCTATGAGTGCGTAGGCAGAGTGGTTGTGAATGGATTCGAAGTTTTCGGACTCCACCACATAAGCCTCGATACGCGGCTCGTTATCAAGACGGTTGGCCACATCGCGAACCATGTCTTCAACAAACTTGGGGTTGTCGTAGGCCCGCTCGGTCACCCATTTTTCATCGGGTCTCTTAAGTAAGCCAAACAATTCGCAGGAGGCTGATTCTTCCGCGATACGAATAATCTCTTCAATCCAGACGAAGGCATTGATTCTGGCGGTAATGGTGACGTGGGAGCGCTGATTATGTGCACCGTAATCGGAGATTTCCTTGGAGCAAGGGCACAGACTCGTTACCGGGACCACCACCTTCATCGTAAATGATTGTTTTCCGTCCATGATTTCGCCGATAAAAGTGACATCGTAGTCAATCAGCGATTTGACGCCGGAAACAGGCGCCGACTTGTTGATAAAGTATGGAAAACTCATCTCGACATGCCCGGCGCGTGCTTCCAGCCGTTCAACCATATTGCTGAGAATGGTGCCAAAGGATTCCACCGAGATCTCGCGTTCATCGCGATTCAGAATTTCCACAAAGCGGGACATGTGGGTGCCCTTGAAATGCTGTGGCAGGCTGACATACATGTTGAAAGTGGCAATCGTATTCTGCACCCCGCCCCGTTCGCGGTCAGAGACCCGGACAGGATGGCGAATTCCTTTGATGCCTACCCGGTCAATCGCGATCTGGCGTGTGTCCGGGGTCGCCTGGATATCAGGGATGGGGATGAGGTTGGGGTTGGGGTCGCGAGCGTTCATGATGCAGTCTCCTGGGCGGATAAATTTGTGAATCGAATCATTGGGAATCGGGTCATGCGGTAGCAGTTCCGCTGCGCAGGGATTGCATGGCTTGTTGGCGCATTTCAATGGCGGCAATGATGCCTTGGGCATCCAGGCCGCATTCGGCCAGTAGCGATGCCGGGTCACCATGATCCACGAAACGGTCGGGAAGTCCGAGGTGGAGCAGGGGAGTGACAATGTTCACCCGTGTGAGCAGTTCGCTCACAGCGCTGCCGGCGCCACCGTGAACCGTGTTTTCTTCCACGGTGACCAACAGATCATGGGCCAGTGCCAGTTTGGTGATGAGGGCCTCATCCAGTGGCTTGACAAAGCGCATATTGACAACACTGGCGTTAAGCCGGTCACCTGCCTCCATGGAAGATGCCAATACGGCACCAAAAGCCAAGATGGCCACAGAGCGTCCGTGACGTCGTATCTCGGCAATGCCTACCGGAAGCGCTGTCATATTGGAGACAACGGCAACCCCGGGTCCGCTCCCGCGCGGGTAACGGACTGCCGTGGGACCGTCCAGACAGAATGCCGTGTACAACATCTGGCGACATTCGTTTTCGTCGGAGGGCGCCATGACAGTCATATTGGGCAGACATCTCAGATAAGTCAGGTCGAAACTGCCGGCATGGGTTGCCCCGTCAGCGCCGACCAATCCGGCACGATCAATGGCGAGGACGACCGGTAGATTCTGCAGGGCAATGTCGTGAATCAGCTGGTCATAGGCGCGTTGCAGAAAAGTGGAGTAGATGGCCACGACGGGTTTGAGGCCTTCGCAAGCCAGCCCTGCGGCAAAAGTGAGGGCGTGTTGCTCGGCAATCCCCACATCGAAGTAACGTTCAGGGTAGGTTTTCGAAAATCTGACCAGGCCAGAGCCCTCGCACATGGCTGGGGTAATCGCATAGAGTCGGGGATCAATGGCTGCCATGTCACACAGCCAGTCCCCGAAAATCTGGGCATAACTGGGTTTGGCCGACGTTTTGGGCTGGATGCCTGTCGTTGGATCAAAAGGGGTAACGCCATGGTAGAGAATCGGGTCGGCTTCGGCCAGGGCATACCCTTTTCCCTTTCGGGTGACCACATGTAAAAACTGGGGGCCTTCCAGTTTGCGGACATTACCGAGAGTGGAAATCAGGGTGTCGAGATCGTGACCATCGATCGGCCCAATGTAGTTGAAGCCGAATTCCTCAAACAATGTGGACGGGGGATTCATCATGCCTTTCATGTGTTCTTCCCAGCGCTTGGCAAACTCAAGAATGGGCGGGGCGACCCCAAGCACCTTTTCTCCGCCGCGTCGCATGGTGTTATAGACCCGACCGGACATGATGCGTGCCAGGTGGTTGCTGAGCGCTCCTACCGGTTGGGAGATGGACATTTCGTTGTCGTTCAGGACGACGATCAGATCCGCGCCGGTGTTGCGGGCATTGTTCATGGCTTCAAAAGCCATGCCGCCAGTCAGCGCGCCATCTCCGATGATCGCAATGGCGCGCTGTCCGCTATTTGTTCGTTTGAAAGCCGTTGCCATGCCCAAAGCCGCACTGATGGAAGTGCTGGAATGGGCGGTGCCAAAGGTGTCGTATTCGCTTTCACTGCGTCGCGGAAATCCTGACGGGCCGTCTTTCATACGCAGACGACCCATTTCCTCCCGTCGTCCGGTCAGTATCTTGTGAGCATAGGTTTGATGACCCACATCCCACACCAGACGATCCCGGGGGGTGTCGAAGACGAAATGCAGCGCGATGGCCAACTCGACTGTTCCCAGGTTACTGGACAGATGTCCGCCGGTGCGGGCCACCGATTCCACGATGAATTGCCGCAACTCAACGGCCAACGGGGCAAGCTCGCGCCGATCAAGCGCGCGTAGCTCGTGTGGCCAGTGAATCTTGTCGAGTAACGGTGTGGGTGACATGACAGTTGCCCTTTAACTGCGGCGGTTAACGATGAAATCAGCCAGTTCTTCCAAGCGACGACAACGAGGGCTGAAAGGAACCAGGGATTCGCGCGCGGTCCTAAGAAGTTCTCTTGAAAAATCCTTGGCTTGCGACAGTCCCATTATACTCACATAGGTGGGCTTGTTGGCTGCAGCATCCTTCCCGGCAGTTTTACCCAGGGCGTCCGTGTCCATTTCCGCATCCAGCACATCATCCACGACTTGAAAGGCCAGACCCAGGGTATTGGCGTAATTTGACAGATGGCGCTGTTCGCTGGCAGTGAGGGGCTGGCCACAGCTGGCCCCCAACAGCACTGCGGCACGGATCAATGCGCCGGTTTTCTTGAGATGCATGGCCTCCAGTTCGGGCAACGAGAGGCTGCTGTCAATGCTTTCAAGGTCAATGGCCTGCCCTCCTCCCATGCCGCGCGACCCGCTGGCTACAGCCAGTTGGTGGATCATGAAACGTTGTTGGCGCGGGTCCGGGTGCAGGGAAAATTCGGATAGCCACTGAAAGGCCAGGGACTGCAACGTGTCACCGGCCAGCAGGGCGAGCGCTTCGCCAAACTTGACGTGACAGGTGGGTTTGCCGCGCCGTAACGTGTCGTTGTCCATGGCCGGCAGATCGTCATGCACCAAGGAGTAAGCGTGAATGAGTTCAATGCTGGCGGCTACGACCGTCAAGGAAGCGGTAGGGGCTTCGACCAATTCTCCGGCAGCAAAAGCGAGCAGTGGGCGCACCCGTTTGCCCCCATCCAGAACGGCAAAGCGCATGGCTTCGTGGAGCCGTTGAGGAACGATGCTGGTGTCCGGAAGATGTTGTTGCAGAAAATCTTCCAGTGTCTTGCAGAGGGTCTGGGACCACAGGGTGAAATCAGTCGGGGGAGTCATTGCCCTGAAAATCCCGAAGGGTATTGCCTTCCAGCACTTTGATGCGCTGTTCTGCATCGGCCAGCTGGGACTGGCAGTAGCCTAACAGGAGCGCACCACGACGGTAAGCCTCGATGGATTGCTCCAAAGACAACTGGCCACCCTCCAGACTGGCGAGCAAAGTTTCCAGCTCGTGGAGGGCGGACTCATAATTCTCGGGCTGTTTCGCTGAAGATTTTGCCATGGGAGGGTCACATTATCCCAGGCGCTGCCTGATGGTCAAACGCTGTCTAAAAAAGTCTTATAAATCACTTGCTTCCCACACTGGCCCCAGGTTAGAATTCCGCCTTTGTCCGTTGGGTTTGTGTTCTCGACCCCTCAATCATCAATCTCCTGCATTCTTTGCTTCCTGGAGGGTGTGGATATGGCCAATTTGGGATCGTTCGAACAGCTCGCCACGGTTTCTTCGCAACTGCCTGTTCGCTGGTATTCCGACCCATCCATTGAGTCACTTGAGCAGCAGACCCTGTTTGCCCGAGGACCTCGCTACGTCGGCCATGAGCTGATGGTGCCCAACCCTGGCGATTACCTGACATTGCCCTGGCGCGATCACGGCCAGGTGCTGGTCAACAATGGCGAGAGTGTTGAACTGATCTCCAATGTCTGCCGTCATCGTCAGGCCATCATGCTGGAGGGCCGGGGAAACGCGCATCACATGGTGTGCCCGTTGCATCGCTGGACCTATGATCTCAAAGGGCAACTGGCTGGCGCTCCGCATTTTCCCGGAAACCCCTGCCTCAATCTCGACCGTGCAGTGCTGTCGCGCTGGAACGGTCTGTTGTTTGATGGGCCACGGGATATCGCCAGCGACTTGCGTTACTGTCTTGCTGCCCGCGACCTGGATTTTAACGGGTACATGCTGGATACGATCAAGACAGCGCACCATCATTTCAACTGGAAGACCTTCATCGAGGTTTATCTCGAGGATTATCACGTCGCATCATTTCATCCAGGTTTGTCCGGGTTTGTGGATTGCAACGATTTGCGCTGGGAGTTTGGCGAGTGGCACAGCGTCCAGACGGTCGGGGTCAAGGAGCATCTACGCCGTGCAGGATCGCCTGTCTACCGGCAGTGGCATGAGATGGTGCGCCGTTACAATCGCGATGTGGATCCTCCCTTTGGCGCCATCTGGATGGTGCTTTACCCCAACATCATGGTGGAGTGGTATCCCCACGTGCTGGTGGTTAGCACGGTCTGGCCCGATGGTCCGGAAAAGTGCACCAACGTGATTGAATTTTATTACCCCGAAGAGATCGTCCTGTTCGAACGTGACTACGTGGAGGCGCAGCAAAAAGCCTACTTTGAAACCGCGCTCGAAGATGATGAAATTTGCGAGCGCATGGCGCGTGGACGGAAAGCGCTGATTGCCCGGGGCATGGAAGATGGCGGTCCCTACCAGTCCCCCATGGAAGACGGCATGATGCATTTTCACGAATTCGTGCGGCGTCAGATCGGTCCCCTGTTACCCGAAGGCCAGTGACGGTGTTTGGGTTGCCCCCACTCAGGTCAGCCTGGATGTTGGTGGCCAGTTTCAGTTTTGCCGTGATGGGGTTGTTCGTCAAGTTGGGCGCGCCCTATTTTTCTTCTGCCGAACTGGTGTTCTACCGCTCTTTTTTTGGCCTGGTCCCAATCGTCCTGTTTGCGCTTCGACAGCGCCAGCCCATGACCAGTATTCATTGGCGGCTTCATCTGTTTCGCAGTGTCTCCGGCCTGATCTCCCTCGTATTGTATTTTTATGCCCTGACCCGGTTGCCGTTGGCGACTGCAGTCACGCTCAACTATACGTCCCCGCTATTTCTGGCATTCCTGATCACGGTACTGTCCCGCGAAAAACCGAATGGCCCGTTGATGATCGCCCTGGGGTTCGGATTTATTGGCATCGTCCTGGTATTGCGCCCTCATTTTGGCCCGGATGAATGGTTTGCCGGAGTGATGGGATTGCTTTCAGGATTTGGAGCAGGGGTGGCTTACCTGAATGTGCGCGCCATGGGAGCGCTGGGTGAGCCCGAATGGCGTATCGTGTTGTACTTCACGGCACTTTCAACCCTGGTTTTGGGTATCTATCTCCTGTTTGCGCCGCGTCATCCGATCACTTTCTCAAATATCGGTATTTTGGTGGCCTTGGGCCTGGCCTCCACGGTGGGCCAGCTTTGCATGACGCGTGCCTATCGCATGGGCTCTACGCTACTGGTCGCGAATTTTGCGTATAGTGCCATTGTTTATTCCAGTCTCCTCGGCATCCTGTTTTTTGATGAACGGTTATCCTGGACGGGTTGGTTGGGAGTGGCCATAGTGATTCTGGCCGGCGCCGTAGCCAGCCGCCTGGTCCGTCGAACCGCCGTTGTTTCCGAACTGGAGGCGCTCTGATGAATGAACCCCTGATCTCCACGGCGCTCCTGGCACTTCGTCTGCAGGAGTGGTTGGTGCTGGATTGCCGGCACAGTCTGCTGGATACCGGGGCGGGTCGCCGCGCTTATCTGACCGGTCATATTCCGGGGGCCCATTTCCTGCATCTCGACCAGGATCTTTCAGGGCCGGTGACCGGCCAAAATGGCCGCCATCCTTTACCGACGCCCGAAGCTTTTGCCGAAACACTCGGGAAAATCGGCGTGGATTCTGCGCGCAGGGTGGTGGCTTATGACGACATGGGCGGGATCTTTGCGGCGCGGCTTTGGTGGATGATGCGATGGTTGGGACATGATCGGGTGTCCGTTCTGGATGGGGGCTGGCAGTGCTGGGTGGCTGAAGATCGCCCCGTGAACGCGCAAATTCCGCAGCCCCAGAGGGCCCGGTTTTATCCCGAGGAACGTGCCGGGCGGATCGTGGATACCGATTTCGTGTTGCATCACCTGCAGGATCCGGCAATGTGCCTGATTGATGCGCGGGCTGCAGATCGTTTTCGCGGTGAGAATGAAACCCTTGATCCGGTGGCCGGGCATATCCCCGGCGCGCGCAACCGGTTTTTTCGCGACAATCTGGACTCGGAAGGGCGGTTCAAACCTCCCCTGGCCTTGAAGACCGAATTCGAAGCGCTGCTCGGCGGCAAGGATCCGGTCGGTGTGGTTCATCAATGTGGTTCAGGGGTGACGGCTTGCCACAATCTCCTGGCCATGGAATACGCCGGGATTGGACCCGGGCAGCTGTATCCAGGGTCCTGGAGCGCCTGGTGTGCCGACCCGTCGCGCCCGGTTGCTTTAGGAAGCTCTTGATTTTTCTATTCAAATTTCGTATAATGCCGGGCTTTTTCGGAATCGGGATTTCCCCGAGGTCCAAACGACAAAGGTTGAAAGAATCATGGTTGTGATCCGATTGTCTCGCGGCGGTGCCCGTAACCGTCCTTTCTACAATGTGGTGGTTGCCGATTCGCGCAATCGTCGTGATGGACGCTTTATTGAACGTCTCGGGTTTTACAATCCGATGCGCCCGGAAGCAAACGATGGACTGCGTCTTGATCTCGCCCGGGTGGATTTTTGGAAGAGCCGCGGTGCCCAGGCTTCCGACGCCGTGGAAAAGCTGATCAAACTGGTTCCGCAAGCAGGGGTTCCCGCTGCCTAATCAGTGGGTCGTGATGGGGCGGATAGCCGCTCCTTACGGCGTGCATGGCTGGTTCCGTGTACAGAGCTTTACTGGAAAACTGGATGGGTTGGCGGCATATCCGCGCTGGTGGCTGGGACACGAACCTGCCTACAAGGAATACGCGGTTGCCGAATGGCGGGTGCATGGCGGTGCACTGGTTGCGCGCCTTGAGGGCGCCGTGGACCGTACATTTGCAGAGTCCCTGTGGGGACTTGACATTGCTGTGCCGCGCGAACAATTGCCACCGACCGCCGAAAATGAATTCTACTGGGCCGATTTGATCGGACTCGAGGTTGTTAACCTCGCAGGAGAGCGGCTGGGGCAGGTCGTGGACATGATCGAGACCGGCGCTAACGATGTCATGGTGGTGCAAGGCATGGAGCGCCAGCACCTGATTCCCTATCTGCAGGGCGTCATCTTGCAGGTCACCCTGAAAGAAAGACGGGTGGTTGTGGATTGGGGGTTAGATTACTGATGGCTTTTGTCTTTGACGTGATCTCATTGTTTACGCCCATGTTCGAGGCATTGACCCAACATGGTGTCACGCGCCGGGCCCTGGAACAGGGGTTATGGGACTTTCGGGCCTGGAATCCACGCGATTTCACCACCGACAGTTATCGTACGATCGATGATCGGCCGTACGGCGGTGGTCCGGGCATGGTCATGCTGGCGCGCCCCCTGGCGCTGGCCATTGCGGCGGCTCGAGAACGACAGAACGGGTTGGGGATTGAGCGACCCAAAGTGGTGTATCTCAGTCCCCAGGGGTCGGTGCTGACCCATGCGCGCGTGATGCGCTATGCCGAAGGTCCGGGCCTGATCCTGTTGGCCGGACGTTATGAGGGCGTAGACGAACGCCTGCTGATGCGGGAAGTGGATGAAGAAGTATCCATTGGCGATTATGTGCTGTCCGGAGGCGAGCTCCCGGCCATGGTGCTGATGGATGCCCTGTTAAGGCAGTTGCCCGGTGTGTTGGGCGACGCATTGTCCGTGACACAGGAATCATTCGTGCACGGATTGCTGGACACGCCACACTACACCCGGCCTGAGGTGTACGAAGGATTGGCGGTGCCCGCAGTGCTGATGTCTGGAAACCATGCGGACATCTTGCGCTGGCGGTGCAAGCAGGCTTTAGGCAGGACCTGGCAAAAACGTCCGGATATGTTGGTCAACCAACCGCTGTCCGGGGAAAATCAAAAACTGTTGGATGAGTTCAAAGCCGAACTCAAATCGAAGGGGTAGAACCATGGATGTCATCAAGCAACTGGAACAGGAAGAAATGGCCCGTTTGGGGAAAAGCATCCCCGACTTTGCGCCCGGGGATACCGTGGTTGTGAATGTCAATGTGGTGGAAGGCGAACGCAAGCGCGTTCAAGCCTTTGAAGGCGTGGTGATTGCACGTCGTAATCGGGGCCTCAATTCATCTTTCATCGTACGTAAGGTGTCTTCTGGAGAGGGGGTGGAACGGACCTTCCAGACCTGGTCGTCAATGATCGCCAGCATCGAAGTCAAGCGGCGCGGCGATGTGCGTCGTGCAAAGCTGTACTATCTGCGTGACCGCTCCGGCAAGTCAGCCCGTATTCGGGAAAAACTGGTGTCGCGCTCGACGCCCCCGAACACAGAACCCTCCGCCAGCTAAGCCATCAGCCCCGACCTGCGCGAAATCCTTGATCGGTTTTGCGACAGCCTCTGGTTGGAAGACGGACTGTCGCGCAACACGCTCGACAGTTATCGGCGCGACCTGACTCAATTCGCCCAGTGGTTGGTGACGCAATACCCTGAATGCGGCTTGTATCAGGTCGATGCCATGCACTTGCAGGGCTGGTTGGCCTATCTCTATGGCACCAGGCGGATCAAGAGTCGCACTGCCGGGAGAGCCCTCTCGGCGTTGCGCCGATTTTACCGTCATGCCTTGCGCGAAGGGCGGATTGCCGGAGATCCGACCTTACGTATCGACTCTCCCAAGTTGCCCCGAGCGCTCCCGAAAACGCTTTCCGAAACCGATGTGGAGCATTTGCTCGATGCGCCGGATCCCCAAACGGATCTTGGACTGCGCGATCGGGCGATGCTGGAAGTCCTCTATGCCAGTGGCTTGCGGGTTTCGGAACTGATTGCGTTGCCCCTTTCCGGGATTGCACTGGACAGCGGTGTTATCCGTGTGACGGGAAAGGGGGGGCGAGAGCGCCTGGTCCCCATCGGAGAAACCGCTTTGGATTGGTTGCAGCGTTATCTGACAAAAGCACGCCCTGCATTGCTGTCTGGCCAACCGCATGGATCCCTGTTCATCACGCGACGCAAACAGCCCATGACGCGCCAGGCCTTTTGGTACCTTGTCAAACGCTACGCTCTGAAAACAGGACTCCAGAAAACCTTGTCGCCGCACACGCTGAGACATGCCTTTGCAACCCATCTGGTTAATCACGGGGCAGATTTGCGCGTGGTGCAGTTGTTGCTGGGCCATGCCGACATCTCCACAACCCAGATTTATACCCACGTGGCGCGTGAACGACTGCGTCAGTTACATGAAAAACACCATCCACGAGGCTGATTCCGCCTATACTGGACGGCCATGATGTCGCTTATTCTGGTGGCCGTTGCCGCCTATCTTATTGGATCCCTTTCTTTTGCCGTTGTTGTCAGTCGCCTCATGGGACTGCCTGATCCACGTACCTTTGGGTCAAAAAACCCTGGGGCTACCAACATACTGCGCGGCGGCAGCCGTTGGGGAGCAGCCTGGGTATTGCTGGGAGACACATTCAAAGGGTGGCTTGCCGTCTGGTTTACGGCAACGGTTGCGCTCCCGCTGGGGGCGCTACCCCAATCGGTGGCTGTGGCATCTCTGGCAGTATTTATCGGGCACGGTTACCCTGTATTTTTCGGGTTCAAGGGGGGCAAGGGGGTGGCCACTGCCCTGGGGGTTTTGCTGGCACTTGACCCGGTGCTCGGACTTTGTACCTCGATCGTTTGGGTCTCCGTGATGGCAGTGACACGAATTTCTTCACTCTCTGCGCTTTGTGCTTCGGTGGCGGCTCCCTTGCTGGGGCTTCTGTTTCTGCAGGGCGAGCTGTTGCGCTTGACCGTGTTGGGAATGGCTGTAATATTGCTGGCCCATCACCACAGCAATATTCGCAAGTTGCTCAATGGCGAAGAAACCATATTCCGGAAAAAAACTCAATGAAGTCCGGGCATCAACCCCTTCATGCCGCGCATCATTTTGGTCAGCCCGCCTTTTGACATCATTTTCATCATCTTCTGCATTTGTTCAAATTGAGCCAGAAGCCGGTTGACCTCCTGAACCTGTACCCCTGAACCCGCAGCGATACGCCGCTTGCGTGAGGCTTTCAACAATTCGGGACGATGCCGCTCAGTAGGTGTCATGGCGTTGATGATGCCTTCAATACGGTTGATGGCGCGCTCATCCATGGTTGTGTTGGCGGGCAAACTTCGGGTCAGTTGCGCCGGGAGCTTGTCCATCATGGCACCCAACCCGCCCGATTTTTTCATTTGCACGATTTGCGATTTGAAATCTTCCAGATCAAAACCCTGACCCTTCTTGATTTTATGGGCCAATTTCTCCGCTTCGGCGCGGTCCACTGTGCGATGGGCTTCCTCGATCAAGGACAGCACGTCGCCCATGCCGAGAATACGGGAGGCCATTCGTTCTGGATGGAACGCTTCCAATCCGGTCAGTTTTTCGCCCACCCCAATGAACTTGATGGGCTTTTGGGTGACATGACGGACTGAAAGCGCAGCACCGCCGCGGGCATCTCCATCCAGCTTGGTCAGGATGATGCCCGTCAGGGTGAGGATCTCGCCAAAGGCGCGTGCGGTATTGACCGCATCCTGACCTTGCATGGCATCCACCACAAACAGGGTTTCAATGGGATGCACCGTTTGATGGAGGACCAGGATCTCTTGCATCATGGCGTCATCAATGGCCAGTCGGCCGGCGGTATCGACGATCAGGACATCGTGAAAATGCCGTTTTGCATAGTCCAGTGCTGCTGCGGCAATCGCTTCCGGTGCCTGCCCTGGATCAGAGGGGAAAAAATCAATCTCCAGCGATTGCGCCAGAACCCGTAGTTGTTCGATGGCTGCAGGGCGGTAGATATCGCAACTGACCAGCAGCACTTTCTTTTTTTGTTGTTCCTTGAGCAACTTGGCCAGTTTGCCGCTGGAAGTTGTTTTACCTGAACCTTGCAATCCAGCCATCAGAATGACAGCGGGCGGTTGCGTGATCAGATGGAGCCCTTCGCTTCGTTCCCCCATCAGTTTGGTGAGAGACTGATGCACGATGCCAACCAAAGCCTGTCCGGGAGTCAGGCTGCTCAGGACCTCCTGGCCGAGCGCCTGTTGGCGCACTTCCTGGATAAAGTCCTTGACCACGGGGAGGGCCACATCGGCCTCCAGCAGCGCCACACGGACGTCACGAAGGGCTTCCTGGATGTTGGAATCGGTCAGGCGTGCCTGGCCACGCAGGGTCTTGATGACCCCTGAAAGTCGTTCTGTTAAATGATCCAGCATGGAGAAAGCAGTCCTGGTCGAATGGAATGGTAAACTAGGCGAATCATGATCGACGCCCAACTGTATTTTATCACTGCTGCCCTTTATCTACTGCTGGGCATTCGCGTGCTGGTGATGCAGCGTGCCCGGGGATACGCCGCCGAAGGCCAGGCGACGGGCGAGATGATCGTCCGTGCCCTCATTCTGGCCGCCTTGATCGTGCATGGCGTGTTGTTGCATCGCGCCCTGTTTGCTGACGAACGGCTGGACTTGTCCCTGGGGCACAGCCTGTCGTTGATTGCGGGTGTGACCGTCGCCATGTACTGGATCGTCAGTTTTCGTTACCGCATGGGCATTCTGCAACCCGTCATTCTGTGGATCGCCGCGCTGATGGTTTTGTCCCCGTTGGTGTTACCCGCTGACAAGCAGGTGGCTTACAGTGGGCTGTTGGCCTTCAAGGTGCATCTCGTGGTCTCGCTGATGGCCTACGGCCTGTTCGTTATCGCAGCGCTGCATGCCATCCTGATGGGCGTACTGGAGCAGCGCCTGCACGACCATGACAAGCGCATTTCCCCGCTGGGGCAACTGCCCTCCCTGGTGGCGATGGATTCTTTACTGTTTCAGATGATTCTGGTGGGGTTCCTGTTGCTGACTGCAACGCTTGTAAGCGGCGTGTTTTTTTCTGAAGCGTTATTTGGGAAACCTTTCCTGTTGAATCACAAAGTGGTTCTTTCCTTCATTTCATGGTTGATCTATGCCGGCCTCCTGGCAGGCCGACAGTTCTGGGGCGTACGCGGGCGGCGTGCGGCACGCTGGACTCTGGTGGGGTTTACCCTGCTGTTGGTCGCTTACGTAGGCAGCAAATTCGTGCTGGAAGTTATCTTGCACCGTGGATGACGTTCCTTTAGGCGTATTACTGGCCATTCTGGCGGTGTTGCTGGTGTTCTCGGGATTCTTTTCCATGGCAGAGACCAGCATGATGGCGCTCAACCGTTTTCGTCTCAAGCATCTGGTCGCCCAGGGGCACCGCGGTGCCCGCCTGACAGCCGGTTTATTGGCACATACGGACCGGTTGCTGGGCGTCGTGCTCCTCGGAAACAATTTTATCAACGCAGCAGCGGCATCCATTGTGACCGTACTGACGGTGCGACTGATTGGAACGGGGGAAATGGCGATCACCATCGGTACCGTGCTGGTGACCCTGGCCATTCTTGTTTTTTCTGAAATCACTCCAAAGATCATCGGGGCAACCTATTCGGAAAAGATCGCTCTCAAGGCCAGTTATATCCTCGTTCCCCTGCTTCGTCTTTTTTATCCGGTCATTTGGTTTGTCAATCTGTTTGTCAAGGGGTTGCTCTGGCTGGGCGGAATGCGAACCAGGCCGGATGCCATGAGTCCCACGCTCAATCTGGAAGAATTGCGGATCCTGGTGCTGGAAGGGGGACATTTCATCCCTCCCAAGCACCAGAACATCCTGCTCAATTTATTGGGGCTCAAGGACATCACGGTAGATGATGTCATGACCCCCCGGAGTCAGATTGAGGGAATTGACCTCGAAGCACCTTTGGAAGAGATCCAGAACCAGCTGGCTACTTCCAATCACACCTTGCAACTGCTTTACTCGGGGAGTCCTGATGACGTGGCCGGGGTGGTGCACGTACGGAAGGTTTTCAACCAGGCACATTCCGGCGCATTGACCCGTGAAACGCTGCAGGCCATCATGCGGCCTGCCTATTTCATTCCTGCAGGGACGCCTTTGCTGACCCAGTTGCAGAATTTTCAGGAAAACCGGAACAAGGCCGCCCTGGTTGTCGACGAGTATGGTGAGTTGCAAGGACTCGTGACCGTAGAAGACATTCTTGAAGAGATCGTGGGGGAGTTCAGCGGCCAGTCTCCCCATCATCAGGACTACTTTACTCGTGAAAAAGACGGCACTGTGCTGGTGGAGGGGGTATGTCCCCTGCGCGATCTCAATCGCAAACTCGGCACAAAATTCCGGCTGGATGGCCCCAAGACGCTGAATGGACTGATTCTGGAGACGCTGGAGGATATTCCAGAGCCCGGGACGGCGCTCAAAATCAATGGTCATCCAGTAGAAATTGTCCAGACCCAGGACCGCATGGTTCGGGTTGCCCGGGTCACCCTCGGGGCCCTTCCCGTCTCATGACATGATGGTACCCCATCTTTCTGGCACATTTGGTCTGATCATCGTTGGCGTCGCGCTGCTGGGATTTGGCGTGGGTTATGCGCTCAATCGCATTGCTGCCAGGATGTCCCAAACCCTGCTCGAGGATGCGCTGCACGGGGAAACAATGCCGCTATCCGTGGGGGGGCGCTCTCGAAGACTCGTTCCCCTCGTATGTGCCGTGTTATCCGCACTGTTGGCGGGCCGGTATGGACTGGAATGGAAGACCCTGTGGTGCCTGTTGCTGCTCTGGGCACTGCTGACCCTGGTGCTGATTGATCTGGACACGTTGCTGTTGCCCGATCGCTTGACCCTGCCACTCCTTTGGGGCGGCTTGCTGATCAATTCCTTCGGTGCCTTGACAGACCTCCAGTCGGCCGTGTGGGGAGCCATGATGGGCTACCTTCTGTTATGGGCGGTTTACTGGTTGTACTGGTGGATCACTCATCGCGAAGGACTGGGATACGGTGATTTCAAGTTGCTGGCGGGCCTGGGGGCCTGGTTTGGTTGGCAAGCATTGCCGCCAGTTTTGTTGCTGGCCTCATTTACGGGAGTGGTCACGGGCTTGTTCTGGTTATGGCGTGGCGGGTATTCCCGGCATACGCCGATGGCCTTTGGCCCATTCCTTGCTGCTGCCGGATATGGTGTTATGCTTTGGGGTGAAGGAGGTTTACCGTGAGCAAATTTATCGTTGGGGTGACTGGAGGCATTGGATCCGGCAAGTCCACTGTTGCCGGTCTTTTTGCTGAGTTGGGTGCCGGTGTGGTAGACACGGATGCCATCTCTCACCAGTTGACAGCGCCGGGTGGCGCAGCCATTCCTGCCATTCGGGAAAAATTTGGCGAAGCGTTTATCAATGAAGATGGCAGCCTCAATCGAACCGCATTGAGAGACCATGTATTCAATCATCCCCCGGCACGTAAACAGCTCGAGGCCATCATGCATGGCCGCATTCGGGATACCGTGGTAGCCGCACTGGAGGCGGCCGCCCAACCGTACGTGCTGCTGGTAGTGCCTCTCCTTATCGAGGTGGGCAGCTATCGGCCCCTGCTGTCCCGGGTGCTGGTGGTCGATTGCGAGGAGGATCTTCAGATCAAACGGGCGCTGGCGCGCCGTGATATGAGTTTGCAGGCTGTTCATGCCATTATGGCTGCTCAGACAGACCGTAAAACGCGCTTGCGAGTGGCAGATGATGTGATCGAAAACAATGGTGACCTAAAGAGCCTGGAATCCGTGATCCGAACCATGGATCGGCAGTACCGTGCCATGGCTGCGGAGGCGCACTGACTCAATTATCGTATGGGGATCATCTACGATTATCCGCTTAGCGAACAAGTCCGCACTTTCCTGCGACTGAAGGCGCTGTTTAGCCGTACCTTTTACTTTATCGAACGGGACGAAGCCTGCGATCATCACGTCGCCTTGCTCGCCGTATTCGAAATTCTCGATATCACGGCCCGCGCCGATGTCAAATTGGATCTTTTGCAATCACTGGATCGACAGAGACTGGCGCTGGTGCCACTGCGCAACAATCCAAACGTCTCCCAGGGGTCGCTCGAAAAGGCGCTCTCTGATATTGAAACAGTGGCTTATGATCTTCACGCCAGCAAAGGCAAGTTTGGCGAACAGTTGCGCAACCATGAATGGTTGATGGCGATCAAACAGCGTGCTGGAATCCCCGGAGGGATGTGCGACTTCGATTTGCCGGCCTACCACTATTGGCTTTCTCTGGAGTGTGGCACGCGTCGGCAGCAGTTGAATGACTGGATCACCTCCCTGTTACCCGCCTATCGGGCATTACAGGTGCAGTTGAGGTTGTTGCTGGAAAGCGGAAAAACTCAGGAACATCAGGCAACCCAAGGCTTGTTTCAGCAGGGGAAAGTGGGTCCCGAAGTCAGGCTGCTGCGCGTGGGACTGGAACCCGGATATTCCTGCGTACCCGAGATCAGCGCCAATAAGTACCTGTTGAACATCCGGTTTCTGGAAGCGGGGGATGCTGCCCGTTCACGCGTGTACGCCAACGATGTTCCCTTTTCACTGATATTCTGCACGCTCTAAGACGGGGTGAATCAACGGCGTGCAATAAGCGCGTACCAATCCTGGCGCGATGTGTCGATTCCCACACCAATCTCCTCCACTTCATCGAAAATCGTGGTTTTACGAATGGTGGCCTCCACATGGTCCACACGGGGATCATCAAAACAATGACCGACCAGTTCATCCAGCAGGTCTTCAATAAGCGGGATATGGGGGCGTTCCGACCAACTCTGAATGAAATTTCTCAGGGGTTCGTAATCGACGGTGTCACCGATATGCCGGATGCGTTGCAGGGCAGAAAAGGGGAAGGACAGCTTGACCGAAACCAGGATGTTCTGCGGCCCTTCCTTTTCAAATTCGTGTATACCCAGGCGAACTGCACAATGCGCATTCTGAATGATGCAGTAGTATTGGCTCATGCGGCCGGTTCGAGTGCGGCACGCAGTTTTTGCATGGCCCGTGCTTCGATCTGGCGCACGCGCTCAGCCGAAATACTAAGCTCATCAGACAATTCATGCAATGTCGCTGCCTTCTCTCCCCGTAACCAACGCGCCGATACGATATGCTTGCTGCGTTCGTCCAGTTGGTCCAGCGCCAGATGCAATCCATGGGTATCCAGGCGCTCCTGCTCGATCGTCTCCAGTTGGTCCGGAGGACTGGCTGCGTTATCCGTGAGGTAAGCCGCAGGACTGACCCAGTGCTCTTCTTCGTCCGTTGTGGGATCCAGTGAAATGTCCTGGCCGGATAACCGCATTTCCATTTCACTGACATCAGTGGGGCGCACGCCCAACTGGCGAGCGACCTCCAGGGTCTCGCGGGGCGACAGGGATCCAAAGCCGGGTTTGAGCCTGCGCAGGCCAAAAAACAACTTGCGCTGGGCTTTGGTCGTGGCGATTTTCACCAGGCGCCAGTTTCGCAGAACGTATTCATGGATCTCGGCCTTGATCCAGTGCACCGCAAAAGAAACCAGGCGCACGCCGCGTTCGGGATCAAAGCGCCGCACCGCTTTCATCAGGCCCACGTTCCCTTCCTGGATCAAGTCGGCCTGAGGCAGGCCATAGCCGTTGTATTGGCGCGCAATGGAGACCACGAGGCGCAAGTGCGACAGAATCATCCGCTGTGCGGCCTGCAAGTCGTTGTGGTCACGCAACTGGCGTCCCAGGGTCACTTCTTCCTCCGCACTGAGCAGTGGAACGCGGGAGACGCTTTGTATGTACTGCTCCAAGCTGCCGGCATGGGCCAAAACAGGCATGGGTAAAGTCATTTCATGCATGGGTCGGTCATCCTCCTGATTCAACGGAACCATTTTAGCACTCTTGGCGTTTGAGTGCTAATCCGGGCGCCGGTTCCCCCCAGGGGGCACGTGTTCAGAGCAATTAAAGTCGGTTACAGCGAAATAAAGTCTGTAAATAAAAAGTGTTTATTTTTCAACTTATTGTGCAACTTCTTGTCATTCCGTGGGCTCAAGAGAAAACGAAGGCTCTCGTACGCATGCGAAATTATCTTCTGTTCCTGAACAGGGTTGGGGAAAATTCATTTAACCCATCGAATCTTTTAATTCCTGGCAAAGGCCAAGTTTGTGATGTAAAGAGCTACTTGACTGCGAGGCAAAGGTGTAGCCAGCCAGGCTGATGGCTGGGCAGCCTTGGAGTGATTGATAGCGCCTGCGTAGGGTTGGAAGACACAAAACAGTCCCAACCAATCTCACTTAAGGTATTACCATCAAGACACTTCCAGGATCTCGCTCAACTTCGACTCCGCGCCCAGTTGTTGTATAGGTCAGATAGCATATCTGGCGCGGATTACTGAGAACCCTTGGGTTGAGAATAGCGTAGACATCGCCTGAGCATCTTGCAGATTTCGTAATCAAGCCAGGGTGGCCTTCCTTGTGAAGCCTGGACCCAATTTGGTGAGTCAGCGTGTAGTCCGCTGGATCAATTAGGGCTGGAAATTCCGGGGCAGCCAAACGGAAATCTACCAACGCAGCATCACATCTGACGCTAAAGATCATACGGTCGATCTTGGTGCCGGGTTGAGTAAATCCTGCGTCATCAAGAAATTGTCGACGCCAGTGATATGCGGTTTCATAGATCGTGGTGTCAAAAGTATCTCCTCCGTACCAAACCCCAAAGCTTCCATCTGAAAAACGGCTCCGCATCCAATTTTTAAATGGATAGTCAATGGCGTCGTTCCAGAGAGCTTCTTCAAATGGGCGGTCAATTATTGGGATTGCCGAAGTGAAGGGTTTGGGTTTGGTTTCAATCTCAAGCTTGATGGCTGACTCCCAATGCGTTCGGTCGCCACTTAAGTCGTCGAATAGATCCTCAGAAACCCTTAGCGATACGATGTTTCGGACGAGATATCCATGGGTTTCCGAGAGACATAGCCTGCTGAAAACATTCTCGATCATTGCCCTCTTGCCCGATCAAGATAGGCCCGCAGCATTAGCAAGCCGGCGAATCCATACTCCCGAACGACTTCGATGGGGGTTTTGTTCTCGAAAGCCTTATTCCTGGCTTTCATCCAGGCGTAGGCCAAATCCCGATTACGGGGAAAAAGGAGCCGCAGGTTTTTATGAATCCCCAGAAGGTGTCCGGCTCGTTCCATGGTGTCACGACTTGAAGAAATGGGTTCGCCCCGGCGGTATTTCGTAAGTACAGCCCGGTTAGACGTTGAGAAGCCAAGGGCGTCAAGTTGCTCCTCCGTACTTAGTTGCCAGTGATCGAACAGTTTCATGAGCATGCCGGAGATTGCGCCCCGACCAATGCCATCCCCCGTGCGAGCTTCAGCGTGAGCCTCCATTGCGATCCCCTTTTTAGTTATGTTGCTATCCTATACTATTTATGTTATAAAAGCAACAAATAATGCAACCTTGAAGTGCAGCAAGCATGTCGACGGTGGATGTTTGGCGACTGATTTAGGAAGGCGTACCCGTACGCAAGCTGGATCTGGTTTTGTAACGGACTTTAGCTCGAACAAGGCGTTCAGAAAATCCATAATTGGCGCGGCAAGTTGTAACCTGCCTTAATTACCCGGAAACAGCACGTGTTCGATGGAATCGAAGCCGGTAATTGACACCCTCCCCTCGCTTTGGCGAGGGGAGGGTGTCAATAGGTTAACCCATCGGAAATCCTAACGGATCCGCTTCAGGGTCAAGAAGACGGACAGAAAAGCCGCACCCCAACTTAAAACAACCGCAACAAGGCCCAACAACGCGCATTCTGCAACTGCAGGAAGAGGGAGATGCAGGTCTAGTCCAAATAACGCGCTCAGGGGCAAAACTTCTTTATTGAACAGAGTGGTGCCAAGCAGAAGAAGCAGGATGGCGATCGTGGCTCCCAGCAATCCCTGAATCAGGCCAAAGTAAAGGAAGGGGCGACGAATGTAGCGCGAGGTTGCGCCGATCAAATGGGTCACTTCGATTTCTTCACGGGCTGCCAGGACTTGCTGACGGACCGTATTGAAGACAATAAAAATCAGGGCGATGGCAAGGGTTGCCGCCAGGCCATTGGTGCTATGCCGGACAAATTCGAGCAAGGCGGCAAGGCGTTTTGCCCATTCGCCATCCATTTGGACCCGTTCCACCTTGTTCCAGCTGGCGATCTTCAGTCGCAAAGATTCCAGTCCGGCAGGAGAGGGATCACGGGCACGAACCACAAAGGTATGAGGAAGCGGGTTCCGGTTCAGGGCGTTCACGGCATCGGTCAATGCGGGATTGGCTTTGAGTTCTGCCAGGGCATCGGTATTGGAGATGTAACGAAATTCACGCACCTCGCGGTACGAAGCAAGTGCGTCCCAGACGGCCCGGACGGCACTGGCGTCAGCATCCGCTGCCATGAACAGTGTAAGACGGGGTTCATGCAGGCTATTGTGGCTCAGGGCAGAGGCTGTATTGACCAGGCGATAGAGCCCGGCGGGCAGACCGAGCGCAAAAGCGATGACCAGTATGGCCAGAAGATTCGCGAAGGGGTGACGGCCCAATTGGCGCAATGCAAGACGCAGGGCGCTGCCGTGTTGATGGATCCAGGCCCTCATGTGGCAAATTCCGAGGCTTCGGATTCGGAATCGCCTCCCAACCGCCCGTCTTCCAGTTGGACGATTCGTCCTGACACGGGAGAGATTGTGGACGCATCGTGGGTGGCGATGACTACCGTGACGCCGGCACGATGAAACGAATGGAAGATGTCCAGGATGGTGTTAGCGTACTCAGGATCCAGATGCCCCGTGGGCTCGTCGGCAATGACCAGGCTGGGCCGGTTGACAATGGCGCGCGCGATGCACAGACTTTGCAGCTCACCGCCGGAGAGGGTGACGGGGCTTGCCTTGGCCTGGGCGCCCAGGCCAACCTTCTCAAGCGCCACGCTGACGCGTCGCTGCAACTCTTTGCCGTAGAGGCCGACAATCTGTAGCGGCAGCGCCGTATTTTCTTCGACACTCCGGTCGAACAGCAATTTATGATCCTGAAACACCAAGCCGATATTACAACGCAAGCGAGCCAACGCAGTACTGCCAAGCCTGCTGATCTCCTGATGGTTGATCATCAGGGTGCCCCCTGTGGGGCGATCAATACCGGCCATGAGTCTGAGTAGCGTGCTTTTCCCGGCTCCGGAACGACCGGTAAAGAACACCATTTCGCCATCTTCAATGTCCAGCGTGATGCCTCGTAAGGCCTCATGCCCATCGGGGTAGCGTTTGACGACGGCATCCAGAGTAATCATTCGATCAGGGCGTCCACAAAGTCCTTGGCGTTGAAGGAATGGAGATCTTCCATGGCCTCGCCTACCCCTATGAAACAGATGGGGACGGGTCGCGCTCCCGCAATGGCGGCCAGGACCCCGCCACGCGCCGTTCCATCCAGTTTGGTGACGACCAGTCCAGTCAACTGCAGGGCATCATCAAAGGCGCGAACCTGGGCCAGGGCATTCTGGCCCGTATTGGCATCAAGAACCAATAGAATTTCGTGAGGCGCCGAGGGGTCTGCCTTGGTAATGACCCGTTTGACTTTGCGAATTTCTTCCATCAAATGCAGTTGGGTCGGCAGACGTCCTGCAGTATCTGCCAATACCACGTCGATCCCACGGGTCCGTGCTGCGCTGATGGCGTCAAAAATGACGGAAGCAGAGTCTCCTTTCTCCTGGGTGATGACAGGGACATGATTGCGTTGTCCCCAAGCCACCAGTTGCGCTACTGCAGCCGCCCGGAACGTGTCTCCTGCTGCCAGCAGGACAGTCCGGCCATTCTGGAGAAGGTGCTGTGCCAACTTGCCGATCGTGGTTGTTTTACCGGCCCCGTTGACCCCGACGAACAAAATGACAAAAGGATGGTGACCCTTGCCCTCCAGGGGGCGTTCCAAGGGTTGGAGCAGGTTGACCAACGCACTCTTGAGCAGGGGTTTTAATGCGTCAGCCTGTTCGAGGTTCAGGCCACGAGCTTCCCGCCTGAGTTGTTCGATCAGTTGTTTGCTGGTCCCAACGCCCACATCGGCAGCAATCAACGTTTCCTCAAGGGATTCAAACCAGGTGTCGTCCAGCTTTCCTCTAAACAACCCGGAAAGCCCTTCTGTGAGCTTCTGGCGGCTGCTGACCAACCCGGACTTGAGGCGGGTGATCCAGCCGGAGGAGGGAGCCACCGGAGAGGAGGCGGAGTCAGGGGATTTCTTGAATAAGCCAAACATCGGACAATGGGACTCTTGTACAACAAATATCGAAAGCGATTTTACCCCAAATGACAGATCAGATTCGCATCATCGGTGGGCAGTGGCGTGGTCGCAATATCCGTTTCCGCGCGGCCCCGGGATTGCGTCCGACGCCCAGTCGGGTGCGCGAGACGCTGTTTAACTGGTTGGGCCAGGAGCTATCGGGATACCAGTGTCTGGATTTGTTTGCAGGAAGTGGCGCCCTGGGTTTTGAAGCCCTGTCGCGCGGTGCCGCCCGGGTCGTCCTGGTGGAAAAGCTGCCTGCTACGGCAAAGGGCCTGCGCGACAACGCGGCGCGTCTGGGTGCCACAGGGGCCGAAATTGTCGTCGCCGAGGCACTGCACTGGTTGCGGCAAGACAAGCGTTGCTTCGATGTGGTGTTTCTGGACCCCCCCTTTGCAGGCCAGGACCTGGTACAGGTGCTGCCCCTGATCCATGAACGGCTGAATCCCGGGGGGCTGGTTTACTGTGAAAGTCCCGAGGGTGTGTCAGAATCACGCTTTTGGAGCGAATTTCGGTCCTCTCGGACCGGACGTGTCACTCACCAGTTGCTCAAACCTGAACAAGGATCTGTTTGATGGATACCAAGGCAGTCTATGCGGGCACTTTCGATCCCCTGACGTTGGGTCATGAGGATCTGGTGCGGCGTGCCGCCCATTTGTTCAATGCGGTCATCGTTGCCGTGGCAGACAGCCGCAACAAGTCCCCGCTTTTTCCACTGGCGGACCGGGTTGAGATGGCCCAGGAAGCGTTCAGGGGCTATGACAACGTGGAAGTGACGGGCTTTTCCGGCTTGCTGGCTGATTTTTTGCGACAGACTGGTGCCAATGTCATCCTGCGAGGGTTGCGAGCGGTATCAGATTTTGATTTCGAGTTTCAGATGGCAGGAATGAACCGCAAGCTGCATCCCACGGTCGAAACACTGTTCCTGACACCTTCTGACCAATATATGTTTATTTCGTCCACCATAGTGCGCGAAATTGCCACGCTGGGAGGGGATGTCAGCCAGTTTGTAAATCCAGGCATTCGTACGCGCCTGGACCATCGCG
>JAGWPH010000098.1 GCA_028870615.1 Betaproteobacteria bacterium | reverse complement strand
GGTACTTGCCGCCCCGATCCTTGTAAGACACTTCGCAGGTTTCATCCGATTCAAAGAACAGGACCTGGGCAACGCCTTCGTTGGCATAAATTTTTGCGGGCAACGGCGTCGTGTTGGACAACTCAAGGGTGACGAAGCCTTCCCATTCCGGTTCGAATGGCGTCACATTAACGATGATGCCGCAGCGGGCGTAGGTGGATTTTCCCAAACAGATCGTCAGGACGTTGCGCGGAATTCGAAAATATTCCACGGTACGCGCCAGGGCAAAGGAGTTGGGCGGAATGATGCACACCGGTGCTTTGACATCCACAAAGGAATTGGCGTCAAAATTCTTGGGATCCACGATGGTGGAGTTGAGGTTGGTAAACAACTTGAATTCGTCCGAACACCGGATATCGTAACCATAGCTCGAGGTGCCGTAGGAAACGATGCGTTGTCCATGGTCTTCCTTCACTTGACCGGGTTCGAACGGCTCGATCATGCCGTGATGTTCGGACATGAACCGAATCCAGCGATCAGATTTGATACTCATTGCCCCGGCGATCCTCAGGAATTTTGAATGACGATTTTCGGAAACTTGGCCGTATGATCTTCGCTGCGTAAGGCCACCTTGATAACCACACGCCGGGCGATACCGCGATAGATTTGGGAAATCGGCCCCTCCGGCTCGGCCACCACGGTGGGGTTGCCTGAGTCGGTTTGTTCCCGAATGCGAATATCGAGCGGTAGGGCGCCAAGCAGTTCGGTGCCGAAATCCGTGCACATTTTCTCGGCACCGCCGGCGCCGAAGATGTGTTCTTCGTGACCGCACTTTGAACAGATATGGGTGCTCATGTTCTCCACCACTCCCAGAATGGGGACGCCCACCTTCTCGAACATTTTGAATCCCTTGCGCGCATCGAGCAGGGCAATATCCTGCGGTGTGGTCACGATGATCGCACCGGTCACAGGAACTTTCTGGGCCAGGGTCAACTGGATGTCACCGGTCCCGGGAGGCATATCCACGATGAGATAGTCCAGGGCATTCCACTGGGTATCGCGTAACAACTGCTCCAGCGCCTGGGTCACCATGGGGCCACGCCAGACCATGGGTTGGTCTTGATCAATCAGATATCCCACTGACATGGTCTGCAGACCATGCCCCATCAACGGCAACATGGATTGCCCATCAGCACTTTCGGGGCGTCCGCCAATCCCCAGCATGGTGGGTTGGGAAGGCCCATAAATATCCGCATCCAGAATCCCGACACGGGCGCCCTCCGCCGCCAGGGCCAGCGCCAGATTGACCGTGGTCGTTGATTTGCCGACGCCCCCCTTGCCGGAAGCCACGGCAATCACATTGTTGATCCCTGGCAGCGGTTTCAGCCCGGCCTGGACAGCATGCGCCTTGATCCGCCAATCAATCTCTATGGTGACCTGCGTTACCCCGGACAGCTTTCCAATTGCAGCCTCAAGCATCCGCCGCACTGCAGTGCCCAGCGTTCGCGCCGGGTACCCCAACACAAGACTCACTGTCACTGCACCGCCTTCCACCTTGACCTGGCGCACCGCTTTCGCACTTCCCAGCGATCTGCCAGTGTTGGGATCGATTTGATCCTTGACCAGCGCCTCGACTTCCATTTCCGTAATAGCCATGAGTTCCCTTCCAGTGATCGGGTTATCCGAATAATTCGTCGTTCAAGCCGGAGATTATAGTATCAGTATCGAAATTACGGCAGGAGGTTGATACACTAGCGCCTTTATTCAGGCATTCGCTTCACATGAGCCGCACCCTCCTGGTTACCAGCGCACTCCCCTATGCTAACGGCAGCATCCACCTTGGCCATATGGTCGAACATATCCAAACCGACATCTGGGTGCGTCACCAACGCATGCGGGGACACACCGTTTACCTGATCTGTGCTGATGACACCCATGGTACCCCAGTCATGCTGGCGGCCGAAGCACAGGGGATCACCCCTGAGCAAATGATCGAAAAGGCGCGCATCGAACACATGCAGGACTTTGCCGGGTTCCATATCGCCCACGATCTGTATTACAGCACCCACACGCCCGAGACGCGCGAATATGCGTCAGAAATATACAACCGGCTCAAAGCGGCCGGGCTGATCGCGATCCGTCCCATTGAGCAGCTGTTTGACCCGGTCCGCAATATGTTTCTACCCGACCGGTTTATCAAGGGAGAATGTCCCCGTTGTCATGCCAAAGACCAATACGGGGACAGCTGCGAAGTCTGCGGAGCTTCGTATGCCCCAACCGACATGATCGACCCGGTTTCAGTGGTCTCAGGCGCCCGCCCCGTCAAAAAGACCTCGGAACATCACTTTTTTACCTTGGGGCGCTGCGAAGCATTTTTGCGCCAATGGACCCGTTCCGGGACGATCCCTGTCGAAGCCGCCAACAAACTGGATGAATGGTTCGAGGCAGGACTGGCTGACTGGGACATCTCGCGCGACAAACCCTATTTTGGCTTTGAAATCCCCGGTGCGCCAGACAAATTCTTTTATGTATGGCTGGATGCGCCCATCGGTTACATCGGCACCTTCAAAAAACTGGCTACCGAACGCGGCCTGGATTTTGATGCTTTCTGGGGCAACAACAGTACCGCCGAACTCTATCATTTCATCGGCAAGGACATCCTCTACTTTCATTCGCTGTTCTGGCCCGCCATGCTCGAGAGCGCGGGATTCCGTACGCCCACGCAATTGTTCGTCCATGGCTTTCTGACGGTCAATGGCCAGAAAATGTCCAAGAGCCGGGGCTCCTTCATCACCGCCAGCAACTACCTCAAGCACCTGGATCCAGAGTACCTGCGTTACTACTATGCTGCCAAACTCAACGCCGGCATGGACGATATCGATCTCAGCCTGGACGACTTCGTGGCCCGGGTCAACAGTGATCTTGTCGGTAAATACGTCAACATAGCCAGTCGAACCGCAGGCTTTATTTCCAAACGCTTTGAAGGACGCCTGTCCAACGAACTGCCGGAAGCCGCCGTGTCACTGACCGAACGCTTCTACGCCGAAGCGGAATCGATTGCTGCCCTGTTTGATGCACGCGAATTTGGCAAGGCGTTGCGCGAGATCATGATTCTGGCCGACGCGGCCAACCAGTTTGTGGACAACATCAAACCCTGGGATCTGTCCAAGGACAACGCACGTAACAACGAACTTCAGCAAGTCTGCACTGCTTGTCTGGAAATTTTCCGACTGCTGACCCTGTTTCTCAAACCAGTGTTGCCCATACTGTCTGAAAAGGTCGAGGCCTTTCTGGACATTCCGGCATTAACCTGGAACCACGCTCATGCAGGGGCTTCCATACTGGGGCACCATATCAAGCCGTACCAGCACCTGATCACCCGTGTTGACCCCAAAAAGATCGAGGCCCTGGTGGACTCCAGCAAGGAAACATTGACGCAGGAACCTACGGAATCCGTGGTCAGGCCGGAAACGCCGGCACTGCCTCCGGTGGAGGAAACCATTGGAATTGACGATTTTTCAAGGATCGATCTGCGCGTTGCCCGCATTATCGCCGCCGAAGCTGTGGAAGAGGCCGACAAACTTCTCAGACTCACCCTCGATATTGGCGTGGGACAACGCATCGTCTTTGCCGGTATCAAGAGCGCGTATACACCGGAACAGCTGGTCGGCCGATTGACAGTCATGGTTGCCAACCTAAGCCCACGCAAAATGCGATTCGGCGAATCGCAAGGCATGGTACTGGCCGCAGGCGATGGCACTGGACTCTACCTGCTCTCCCCCGACAGTGGAGCTGTCCCGGGGCTACGCATTAAATAAACTGCATCTCGCGTTCAGCTGTCGTTGCGATACAAAACCCTGACGTTCCCCTCGCTCAACCAGGCATTCAGTTGGGACAGCAAACCTTCTTCCAGCCGCGCTGGTGGCAGCTCAATCTCGCATAGGGCGCGTTCATTGGAATATTGCACAAGGACGGGACATGTTCCGGGAGTGAACGGTTTGAGAATCGCGGCGAGCCGGGCAGCATCTGCCTGACCATTCATCCTCAGACGCAAGCCCCGCGCATGGCGCTCCCGAGCCTGAGCCAGCGAAAATACGGCATCAGCCGTCAGGCGAACGGATTGGGTGAAATGGTCGAGCGAGGCCTTGCCTTCCACAATCAGCAACTGATCTTCACGAATCAACGCCCGCACGGTGTCAAACAATTCACTGTAGATGGCCACTTCAACCTTGGCCGATCCATCATCCAGCAGGACCAGCCCCATGCGACCCCGACGCGTTTGTTGAATCCGGCTGCTGGCCACGATCCCACAAACAATCACCAACTCGTTGTAAGGCACAAGATCCGCCAGACGGCGTGACACGAAACCTTCGACCTCCTTGCGGTAAGCCGCAAAAGGGTGGCCACTGAAATAAAATCCCAGCACTGATTTCTCATGCGCCAGTTTTTCCTTGAGCGTCCAGGGTTCAACCACTGTCAGCGCCACCGGCGTTGCGGTACCTGCGCTGGCTTCACCCCCAAACAGCGCCCCTTGATGGGTATGACGTGCAACCTGCTCTGCCATATCCATCGCATCATCCATGGAAGCCAGCAAGGTGGCGCGTTGTTCGCCCAGACTGTCAAAAGCACCGGCCTTGATGAGCGCCTCAACCACACGCCGGTTGACGATACGCTTATCGGTACGATGACAGAAATCAAACAGGTTCTTGAATGCTCCTCCCTCATTGCGCAACCGTTCAATTTCCAGCGCAGCCGACTCCCCTGCGCCTTTAACCGAGCCCAGGCCATAGCGAATTTGTTTGGCATTGACCGGCATAAACCGGTAATTCGACGCGTTCACATCGGGAGGAAGAACTTCCAATCCATTGTGCCGTGCATCCTCTACAAAGATCGCCACCTTATCCGTATCGTCCAGATCACCCGAGAGCGTGGCCGCCATAAAAACAGCGGGGTAATGGGCCTTGAGCCAGGCGGTCTGATAGGAAACCAGGGCATAAGCTGCCGAATGTGACTTGTTGAAACCGTACTCTGCAAACTTTTCCATCAAGTCAAACAGCTGTGTGGCCAACTTGACCGCTACCCCGCGTTCGGTGGCGCCCTCGATGAACTGGGTGCGCTGCTTTCCCATCTCCTTACTGTCTTTTTTGCCCATGGCACGTCGTAGCAGATCCGCCGCACCCAGGGTGTAACCTGCCAGTACCTGGGCGATCTGCATCACCTGTTCCTGGTACACGATCACGCCGTG
>JAGWPH010000097.1 GCA_028870615.1 Betaproteobacteria bacterium | reverse complement strand
CGAGCATGATCCAGGCCGCCGGGTTCCCCACTTGTCGTGGTCTCCACCACCAGGCCAACCCCAGCGCGAACGCTATGAAAGCTATGGAAGCGACCAAATCGCTAGACAAAGTTCCTTCTCCCAAACCAATAAATCAGGATCACTTGAGCCACCAGATAGTGGTTGCCATGCCAAGGATCCAGAGGATTTCCAGAGAAACAGCATTCATGATCTCAACATGAAGTGGCATTGCAGGGCGTTGCGGCGCCGCGGTCAGCATAATTTGTATGGAAGGTGTCTGAAGCTGCCGCGCCAGCGATGCCTGGAAAGGGGAGGTGTGCGTGCGGTTAAACGATTTCTGCATGTGGCGCAATGTTTTTTGGGGCGCCATCCTGATTTTCGTCCCGAATTTATTTTGTTCCAACGCATGCGTTCGAATGATTCCTTCTCGCAGGCATGTTGGGCAGCCCTTGCCAAAAAACTGAATATGGCCACTGGCGCAATGGGACATCTGCCCCGAGTTTCTGTTGGCATACTCTCCAAGCATACTGGCCCACTCATAGGCGCTGGGCCTACCGCCGGGGCCCCACCCAAAGGCTCGATCGAAAAGTGCCCTCAGGCTGTCAGGAAATGATTCATGCACACTGGCGGGTGCAGTTCGTATCCCCTTGTGGGCAACTTTTCCATAAGGGTAGAGGCCGAGTTTTATTCGAGCGGCCAATTCATCGGGGTATTTGAGGCGGTTTTCAGAGATTCCCACATACGGATGTATCCCATAGTTCAACAACCGAAAAATGATGGTGGCCAAGGCAAACCAGTCCTGGGACTCCGGATCGTTCACAGCCGTTCCGTGAAATTCAGGGGCAAGATATTCCTGCGTTACCTGGGGCGCATCAGAACGGAACGTATCGGAATAAATACAAAACCCATCACAGTCCAGAATCGAAACGTACAATTCGGACTTATAGACCTTCAGGTTCATGGGTTTTAAATCCACCACTGCAATCTTCTTGCTGTGCAGACTGTTGATAATGGATGCCAGGTTGTAGGACACCGTCATCAGTTTCCCAAAATCCACCTGAAAGCCTTCCTGCTCTGCTTGCCTGCGGGTCAGCAAATAATCCAGCTCCAGCGTTCGGCTGAAGTCGATTTTTTCCATCACGAAACCCACAAAGCGGCCGTCCCTCATGACCTGTGCAACGGGCCATGCAAGTTGTACGACCGTATCGTAATCAGCAGGAATTTCAGGCAGGGTAGGTTTGTTGTTTACCATCCACCTGATTTTGTTTGAGTATTTATCTAACTGCTCTTTCGTCGTGACAGAGTGATAAATTTTTGCAACGTAGTTGGGTTTATTTTCGATCGCAAAGATTTCGCCTGCCCCTCCCGATTTGCCCGTGGGGATTAGTTTGGCTCTTTCAGGAGGCCCGTCAGGCCATACCAGACTGGTGGTGGTTCCGAACATGCGATTAAACCGATTTCAGTGAAGTGTGAACACACGGGTGGATGCTCTTCACCCCGGATTCAACTGATAAAGGCGAGCAACAGGGTTTTGTCGTCGCTGGTGATCTCAAACGTTTTTTCGTTTTCCAATAAATTCTGCAGTGCCTGATTACCGTTTATTTCAGAAGCAGTATTCAAAAACGTCACCACTGGATCAATAAATGGTTTATAAAACCCCGTTCTCAATCGATCAATCGCAAACGATGAAGATCCGTCGCTCATCAGGCCGATAAAACATCCATGATCCATATTCGAGAGCAAGGTCAGCCTCAGGTGATCCTTCCAGTCCTCATCGGTAGCGAAATAGGTCTCGTTGACATACTCGCCATTTTCAGGATGGGAAAGGACGGCACCCCCTGCCATGTTTTGGTGAACGGCGAAGCCATCACCAACGTGAAAGAAGCACCCTCCTGCCCGGGAAGCAATGCAACCGACCAATGTGCAGGCATAGTCCCGGAGATCGTGCTGCTGCGAGGCGGCCAGGTCTCCAAGTCGCGATCGGACCTTTTCCAGAACGGACTCAATGCAATCACGATAACCGGCAGGCGCATCATCCAGAAGTTCTCCTGACGCAATGGCTTCGGACAGCAGAGCGGTCACTTGTCTCGCAAAAAATTCTGCCCCAACTTGACTTTCTTTTGCAGTGCCTGCCCCATCGCATACAACCCCGACAAATACGCCACCCCTGACCTCATGACATGAGTAGTCCTGGCAGGGTATGTTTTGATCGATGTGGTGCTTTCCTGTTGCGCAGGCATAGAATACCTTCCAATTCATCGGGCTACCCTTGATGGATCAAGTGGACATCTGGGCCCAACTGTCCACAGGGTTCAATTGAACGGTGCCACCGGTGGGCGCACGCGAGACGGCCTGAATACTTCTGCTGAGCCATACAAAAAGCTCCTTGAATTTCAGGCCATCCAAATTCAGTGCACCCTTGTTGCTGAATTGTCCCAAGGTATCCTTGTTGGCCTTTGGCCCGATTGCAATGGGCATCACATTGACCTTGTGTGTGGATTCTGCTTTTCTGCAATCCACTGCCACGGAGTGCCAGTCATCCGTGGACTCGCCATCCGACAATAACATGATGATGGGGCGTTTATAGGGGACACCAGCGCTTCTCATCTGGGTTTTCTGGGACTCAATTTCATCGAGGGCGCATTTCATGGCGGCACCGATGGGCGTCATGCCGCCAGCCACCAGTTCCTTCGGAGAAAAATCCATCGCATCCGTCCAGTCCCCCATGATCTCCACATTGTTATCCCCGCCAAATGCAATGACCAGGATCCGCCCACACCGTGCCGTGATGGGATCGTCCTTCAACTCGGAGGCCAGTGTTTTAAGACCATCATTCAGCAGGTTGATCTTGTTGTCTTCTGACATGCTGCCTGAGCAGTCCAGAACAAGCACCAGGGGGGCCCGCTCTTCACTGTTATCGATCAAGGCCACATAAGGGATAATATTGCTCATTTTAATTCCTCACTCTGGTTTGATTGAATGCCTACCGATTGATGGGGAAGACCAAACTGTAGGTAAGTCTACCTCAGTGGGCGAAAAAATTGTTTCGGAGTGTAAGATTCCCGCTACGAAGCCCCTGCAAGGCTTATAGGGGAGTTCTGGGTCAACGTGTTGATTCATTACCAAATCCAGCCCATTTATAACAATTCTCGTGTTTAAAACGGGGCCAGGTTATTTGTCTATTCTGCCTAATTTTTCAGCGGGAGGGCCCGAGGAGCTATACTGAGGCACCAGAGGAAATCCATATGACGTTCTATCAAGGTTACTGGGTCGCAGGAGCGCATCTTGCATTTTCCGGGAATGGACGCTTGTGTGCCAACGCCGGCAGCCATGCATGGGTGCCAGCGAATTATTCTTCGCTGCGTTGACATCGCAATTGCCAGACATGGGGCGCACAGAAAGCAAACCAGGTCTCGGCGTAATGGGGCTGTCGGCGCTCGGAATCGTTTTTGGCGATATCGGGACGAGTCCGCTTTATACCCTCAAAACCATTCTCAACATGACAGGCGGCATGCCCGCTCCATATGTTGTCCTGGGATCACTTTCGCTGATTCTGTGGACGCTCGTCATCGTCACCTCTGTGAAGTATGTGGGCTTTGCGATGAGGGTCGACAATGATGGGGAAGGGGGAGTTCTCGCCCTGATGTCCTTGTTGGCAGTCAAGAAACATCAGAGACCGACAATTGTTGCTATCGGACTATTCGGGGCGGCGCTGATTTATGGCGATGGCGCAATCACTCCAGCCATATCGGTACTCTCCGCGCTTGAAGGGTTGAATATTGCTGCACCGGCCCTGAAGCCCTATATCCTGCCAGCCACAGTGGCGGTTCTTGTTGTGCTCTTTGCGATACAACCCCTTGGCACAGCACAAATCGGCAGGGCATTTGGCCCGATTATGGGTGCCTGGTTTCTCGCGATTGCGATCCTTGGCATATGGGGGATTTCCAGGCATCCGGCAGTCCTGGCCGCCCTGAACCCAATCTATGGCATTCGTTTTCTCTTTTCCAATGGGCTCACGAGCTTTCTCATCTTGGGTGGCGTCTTCCTGTGCGTAACGGGCGCAGAGGCCCTCTATGCGGATATGGGACATTTCGGCGCCCGTCCCATCAGGCTCGCCTGGTCAGCTATGGTACTGCCGAGCCTGGCGTTGAATTACGCCGGGCAATCCGCGATCGTCCTCGACGGCGCGTCAACTACCGATAATATTTTTTATCAGTTGTGCCCGGAATCTGTCCTGATTCCATTCATCGCTTTGGCAACGATCGCAACCATTATTGCCAGCCAATCGATTATTACCGGCGCATTCTCGATGACCCGGCAAGCAATCCAGCTCGGCTGGTTACCCCGTCTTCGGATTACCCAGACCTCTGCGAAGGGTTACGGGCAAATCTATGTTGGAATCATCAATTGGCTGCTTATGGTTGCTACAGTTGGCCTGGCGCTGTTCTTTGGCAAGTCCGACAACCTGGCCGCAGCCTACGGTATCGCCGTTTCGTTAACCATGTTAATGACCTCCGTATTGCTTTTCATTGCCATGCGCGAGATTTGGGGCTGGAACCTGCTCGCAAGCGGAACGGTTGCCGGCATTTTTCTTTGCATTGATGCGGGCTTTTTCATTGCAAACCTCACGAAGATCGCCGATGGTGGCTACTTTCCTTTGCTTCTGGCCAGCCTGATTTATGGGGCAATGTGGATATGGCATAGCGGGTCGACAGCAGTTGTAAAAATCCTTAGCGAGCGAGTTATCCCAGCCAAGGAGTTTCTCGAGTCTGTCGTGACCCGTAAAATTCCGCGGGTTCCTGGCACCGCTGTTTTTCTGACCAGGACATTATTCGAAACACCGCCAATCATGATTTGGCATGTCCTGCATAACCGTGCATTGCATGAGTCTCTTATTGCGCTCACCGTTGTGTCAGAGTCCGTCCCATGGATCGAGAATTCCAAGCGCTTGTCATTGGCGGAAGTTGGGCCGGGTTTCTGGCGCGCGACAGCAAGATATGGATTTATGGAGAGACCGAACATTCCTGAGGTGCTTAAGCGCGCACTTGCACAGGGTTGCCGTGCTCAAATTGACGATATAGTCTACTACGTCGGGCATGAAACCGTCCTTCACAGGGAAGACGGAAAGGGCCTGCCTCACTGGGCGGAGACAATCTTCGCATGGATGGAAAGAAACGCTGTACACGTCACAGACTTTTTCAGGCTACCTAGCGATGGGGTGGTCGAAATTGGACGACAGATCGCTATCTGACAATGCTCACAGGGCGCTCAACCATATTAAATATTTATAATTATTATAATGTATCTATTCCGTTGTAATATTATGTCAGGGTTCGGCACTCCATCAAAAAAACGGTAATGGAGATGAGATTGCTTCAAAGTTTCTCAACGCCAGAAATTTATCCTCCAACGGCGGTATTTGTCGTCAGCTTGCTTATGATGGTCGCCACATTGACGCTGGATTTGCTTACGTTTTTCCACCAGCAGCGATTGCATTGAATTACGAACGGCTGATTGCGGCTTTTATCGGGATTGTCCTGGCGCTGGTATTCCAGTTGGTGGATTTTTTCTCACAGGACCTACCCGCTTTGCCTCTTATTTTTGACACACTTGTATTTCTTGCGGCTGCCATGCTGGTTGTTTTCCTGGCCAGATCCGTACTCATAAATTATTTTGAAAATGTGGCGCTTGTCGATCTCGATCACTTTAAAATTTTGAATGATTCGAGGGGGCATCACACAGGTGATGTGGTGTTGCAGGGTCTTGGCAAAGCTCTACGGGAAAACTGGTCCGATTGCACGTCTGGGTGGAGACGGATTTGTTATCATGCGTGACACTAAAAGCATAGATTGCACATTCATTGCCAGCAACTCTTTTTGAAGACCAAGAATCGTTTGGCTGACGACTCCTTCAACATCACAACAAGTATCGGTTGCACGACAATTGAACGACCGCCTAAATCGGTGTCGGAGATATTGCAAAAGGCAGATAAAGCGATGTATGCCGCCAAAAATGAGGGAAGAGATCGCGTGCACAATTGTTGAATGACCTGCCACTTTACAAGGGAATTCAACTGACGGACGTATGCCTTGTTCGGTCGGCAGAGGATGCAAGTGCTGCGCTGAAGGCGCTGATGGTAGCTGATGTCATTGGCTTCGATACTGAATCGAAACCAACCTTTACCAAGGGCGAGATATCAGGCGGCCCGCATCTGATCCAACTGGCCACTGATGACAAGGCGTATCTTTACCCAATCACCAACCGACAGGCTCTAGACGATTTGCGTGCAATTCTGGAGTCGCTGCAGGTGCTGAAGGTGGGGTTTGGTCTTCGTGACGATTTAAGGCGCCTGCAAAGCAAGCTGGAGATTTGTCCTGTTCATGTTCTTGATCTGGCGATCGCCCTACGCCAAGAGAAGCGTGCCGATGTGGGGGCCAAGGCCGCAGTGGCCAGGTTTTTTGGCCAGCGCCTGCAGAAATCAAAAAAGACAGCAACAACGAATTGGTCAAATCCGTTCTTGACTGAACGGCAAATGCTTTATGCTGCCAACGATGCACAGGTAGCATTGCGAGTGTATCGGTCATGGCAACAAGTCAGCATAACAGCCCCGGTTTGAGGCTAACCTTTCAGGTGTGCAGGGGATGCATCCAGACGAACATCACCTGACCTCGCGAATCTGCAAAGTGGGCGAGTTCGCCGAGTTCGCCGAGTATGGCGGCGATCGCCTCCTCTCCCCAGCCTCCAGACTCGAATTCTTCGGTCGCCGCCAGTTCGGTGGCAACCTGGTCGAGTTGTTCCCCGTCGAGTTCAGCCAGCCGCCCTGTCACCTCGTCCGGGATGCGCAGCACCAGTGCGCCCTCGACGTCGGAGACATAAACCGGCTCGTAACGGGCAATCGCGTCATCGAACAGGTCGCCGGTCAGCACGATGTGCAGGGTCGCGATCTTTGCGGTATCGAAATCGCGCAACTCGATGCCGTTCCATTCGTCGACCGGGTGCAGCGATTCACCGATTGCTTCGATCTCGTCATGTAGGGCGACGATGATGTTAGTCAAGATTCCCATGGCTATGCCCTTTGTTTCTGGTATCACGCCGGTGTCTTACAGCGGTTATTCTTAGTTGCCCGAGTGGCGTTGTATCCTGATAGTATCTTTTAAAATCATCAGGACTGCACAAGTTCAGTGAATGCAAAACAGCCGATG
>JAGWPH010000010.1 GCA_028870615.1 Betaproteobacteria bacterium | reverse complement strand
TGGCACGGATGCGGCGGCAGATGCTTAATCCATCTTCACCGGGCAGCATGAGGTCGAGTACCAGGAGATCAAAACGCTCACGAGCCATCAGACGGCCCAGTGCGGCGGCGTCTGGGACCGCATCAACGGTAAATCCCTGTTCCGTCAGATATCGTTTGAGGAGTTCCCGAAGACGCATGTCGTCGTCTAGAACCAGTATTTTTTGGGGTCGTTTTTCCATCGTGTCGATGTTAGCTGGGTTCGCCGGTTCAGCGGTGTCAATTTGTAACGATCGGAACCCGTCCAGGAACAGTTTAACTGATCCTAACCGGCCCGCAGTAAGCCATACAGATGTATTATTGCCCTTGATATCCTGCCGCTCCAGGCAGAATATTGCAAGATATGGAGCAAGAAGTTGAATCTGCTAGCACTGGAATCCGCCACAGAACAGTGTTCCGTGGCTTTGTGGCGTGATGGTACCCTCACCAGCCTGCAGGGGCCGGGACACCAAGCCCATTCCGAAACCCTGTTGCCTATGGTGCAAAAACTGTTGTCCAGCTCAGAACTGGACATGGAAAATCTGGATGCCATCGCTTTTGGAATAGGTCCCGGCGCGTTTACGGGCTTGCGCATGGCCTGCGGCGTAGCACAAGGTTTGGCGCTGGGCCTTGGAATTCCGGTTGTTCCTGTCTCGACATTGCTTGCTTTGGCTGAAAAGTCAGGCCATGGGAGGGTTGTGGCTACGCTGGACGCGCGTATGGGCCAGATTTATCTGGCCGCTTATGAGATTGTTGCCGGGAGATGGGTTACTCGGGCCGCACCCTGCCTATGCGACCCGGACAGTGTGCCGGCGTTGCCCAAAGGTCTTTGGCTGCCCGTAGGTAGCGGTGCAGAGGTGTGCGAGGTGGCATTGGCCAAAGCCTGGCCAGGGCAACTGCTTCCAGTACTGCGTGGCCAATTTCCGGATGCCATACATGTCGCCACCTTGGGGGTTCAGGCATTTCAGTTGCATCAAACAGTTCCGCCTGAGCAAGCCGCGCCACTTTATTTGCGTGACAAGGTGGCGTTGACACGTGCTGAACGTGCATCTTGATGAATATTGACGCACTCAAAATTCCATCAATCTCCGAGTTGTCACAAGATGATCTCGACGCATTGCTGGCCATGGAGTATCGCGCTTATGCCGTTCCCTGGACTCGTGGCAATTTGAGTGAATCTTTGCAAAACGGACATATCGGCATGGCCTGCCGTTTGGAGGGACAGTTGGTGGGGTATGCTTTTCTGATGTGCGTGCTGGACGAGATGCATCTGCTTAATTTGACCATCGACCCCGGCTTCCAGGGACGCGGATGGGGCCGGCTGCTGCTTGAGGCGGTCAAAGATCGCGCGCGTGCGCTGGGGTGTACTCAATTGTTGCTTGAAGTACGGCATGGCAATACACGTGCGCTGGCACTTTATCGTAACTCTGGCTTCAAGCCGATTGGGGTTCGTCGGCAATACTATCCTTCCTTTCATGGCCGAGAGGACGCAATCGTGATGCGGAGTTTCTTGTGAACTTCAAGGAAGCGCAATGGCGTGAGTTGGGGCTTTGGCCTCATTGGGTAGCACGAGCTTCAACGCATGAGCCCATTCCTGCTGAAGCGGACTGGGCGGTGTTGCGTCAACTGGTTAAGGATTGTCAGCGCTGCCCGCTTCATCAGGGAAGACGTCAGGCCGTTTTTGGCGTTGGAGACGAGCGCGCGCGTTGGCTTTTTGTCGGGGAGGGCCCAGGGGCAGAAGAGGACCAACGCGGTGAACCTTTCGTAGGCTCTGCAGGTCGGTTGCTGGATCAGATGTTGCTTGGCCTTGGATTGAAACGGGATCAAGACGTGTACATCGCCAACGTGGTCAAGTGCCGTCCACCGCAAAACCGGACTCCGACCGAAGCGGAATGCATCGCCTGCCTGCCATACTTGCACAGGCAAATTGCCATGATCCAACCCAAGATCATCGTAGCTCTTGGGAAAGTCGCTGCACATGTGCTTCTGAAAACCAGCGGAACGCTGGGTGCCCTGCGGCTCCGCCAGCATTTTTATGGGGATATTCCGCTAGTTGTCACGTGGCATCCTGCTTATTTGTTGCGTACCCCATCCGACAAGGCCAAAGCTTGGGAAGACTTGTGTCGAGCGCGACAGATAATGGTCAGTCAGTGTACTCCACATGGCGATAGCGCCGATAAAGCACCAGCATGAGTCCGCTGATGAACAAACCAAGCAAGATAACGCTGGCATAAAACGCGGCTTCGGTAGGGACCAGCGGACGTCCTCTCAGTGACTCGATACCGATGTTCTGCATCATGGTACGGATCGGAATATCGGCGTGAATGACCCGTGCATAAGCTCCCAGCCTGGCCAAAATGCTGAGGTTCTCATTGA
>JAGWPH010000096.1 GCA_028870615.1 Betaproteobacteria bacterium | reverse complement strand
TCCGATTGTTGATAAGCCCCGCCGTCGTCCTCAAAGGTCGAGATGTTGGCATCGAACAGCGAGTCTGATCTGGAATCACGCCCGACCACCAGGACATTGCCTTTGTAGAGTTTGACGCGCACCCATCCATTGACATGCACCTGAGTGTCGTCGATCAAAGTTTGCAGTGCGCGCCGTTCCGGACTCCACCAGTAGCCGTTATAAATCAGTGACGCATAGCGCGGCATCAAATCATCCTTGAGGTGGGCAACCTCGCGATCCAGGGTGATGGATTCAATGGCGCGATGTGCCTTGAGCAGAATGGTCCCGCCTGGAGTTTCATAGCATCCGCGCGATTTCATCCCGACATAGCGGTTTTCCACCAGATCGAGACGACCCACGCCATGCTTGCCCCCCAACCGGTTAAGCTCGGTCAGCACCTGGGCGGGTGTCATGGGGTTTCCGTTGAGTGCGACCACGTCGCCGTGCTTGAATTCCAGATCGAGAACCTCAGGTTGGTCCGGAGCCGCCTCTGGAGACACGGACCAGCGCCACATGTCTTCCTCGGGTTCACGCGCAGGATCCTCCAGCACCTTGCCCTCGTAAGAAATGTGGAGCAGGTTGGCATCCATACTATAGGGACTGCCTCCCGTCTTGTGCTTCATCTCCACGGGAATGCCATGCGCCTCGGCATAGGCCAATAATTTTTCGCGCGAAGTAAGATCCCATTCGCGCCAGGGGGCGATCACCTTGATGCCCGGCTCCAAAGCGTAGTATCCCAACTCGAAGCGAACCTGGTCATTGCCTTTTCCGGTCGCTCCATGAGACACGGCATCAGCACCGGTTTCACGGGCAATTTCGATCTGGCGCTTGGCAATCAGGGGACGGGCAATGCTGGTGCCCAAAAGATATTCGCCCTCATAGATCGCGTTGGCGCGGAACATGGGAAATACGAAATCACGCGCAAATTCTTCGCGCAGGTCATCGATGTATATCTGCCGGATGCCTAATTTCTCTGCCTTGCTCCGTGCCGGTTCAAGCTCCTCTCCCTGACCGATATCTGCCGTAAAGGTCACGATTTCGCACTGGTAGGTATCCTGCAACCATTTGAGGATGACGGAGGTATCCAGTCCTCCGGAATAAGCCAGCACCACCTTTTTGATGTCACTCATGAATCTTTCCATCCTTAGTGATAAGCCACACGGCCCAGTATCAGATATTCCATCAGGGCTTTCTGGGTATGCAGCCGGTTTTCAGCTTCATCCCAGACAACACTTTGGGGACCCTCCAGCACCTCCGCCGAGACTTCCTCGCCGCGATGTGCCGGAAGACAATGCATGAACAGGGCATTTTGGCGAGCAACCGCCATCATCTCGGGGTCCACCCGAAAATCGACAAAATCCCGCTTGCGTTCGTCAGTTTCAGATTCAAACCCCATGCTGGTCCAAACATCCGTGGTGACGAGATCGGCACCGCGCACGGCTTCCATGGGATCGGCAAAGGTGGTGAGATGAGGCAGCTCTTCGGGTGCAATCAACCCGGTATTGATGTCATACCCTTCAGGTGAGGCCACATGCAACTGGAAGCCGAATATGGCAGCAGCCTGCAGCCAGGTACTGCACATGTTGTTTCCATCCCCAACCCAGGCCACCGTCCTGCCGGTGATGGACCCATGATGCTCGATATAGGTGAATATATCGGCCAGGATCTGGCAGGGATGGTACTGATTGGTCAACCCATTGATCACCGGAACCCGGGAAAATGCTGCGAACCGTTCAATGATTGACTGATCAAAAGTGCGAATCATGACCAGATCGACCATGCGGGATATGACCCGTGCCACGTCCTCAATGGGCTCGCCCCGCCCGAGCTGCGTCTCGCCCGTGGTGAGATTGATCGATGATCCCCCCAATTGATGGATGCCGGCTTCGAAAGACACCCGGGTTCGCGTACTCTGCTTTTCAAACACCATGGCCATCATACGATCCTTGAGGGGATGGTAGATGGTGTAGGCCTTGAACATGGCCTTGATATGAGCAGTGCGTTCGAACAGATATTCGAATTCTTCACGCGTGAAATCTTTGAACTGAAGGAAATGTTTCACGATCAAGCACTCAGAAAACGTTTAATCAGGGGGACCAAAATTGAAATGATCTTGTCAGCCTGGGCTTCGTCCAGGATGAGCGGCGGCAACAGCCGCACCACATTGTCGGAAGTCACGTTCACCAACAACCCTGCTTCCAGGGCCTGCTTCACTATATCCCCGCAAGGCCGATCCAGCTCGATGCCCAGCATCAATCCTTGCCCGCGAATCTCCACAACCCCCTGAAGCCCGTTCAGAGCCGCCTTGAACCCGCCCTTCAGGCGTGCCCCTTGGCGCGCGGCATTCGCCAGCAATCCCTGGTCTTCCATGATTTTCAACGTCGTCAGCGCAGCCACACAAACCAGTGGGCCCCCACCAAATGTTGTGCCGTGGTTGCCGGGTTTGAATACGTCCACTGCGGCCCCATCGGCCAGGCAAGCTCCTATCGGTACGCCAGAACCCAGTCCCTTGGCCAGGGCCATCACATCGGGTTTGACGCCAGCATGTTCAAAGGCAAACCAGCGCCCGGTCCGGCCAATCCCCGATTGGACCTCGTCCACCATGTACAACCATCCCCGCTCACCACACAAGGCATGCAGACCCTGCTGGTAAGCAATATCAGCCACATTGACCCCACCCTCGCCTTGAATGGGTTCCAGCAAGACGGCGACAATGTTGCGATTGTGTTCGGCGACCGCACGCACTGCATCCAGGTCGTTGTAGGGCACCCGGACAAAACCGGCCACCAGCGGTTCGAAACCCGCCTGGGCCTTCCGACTCCCGGTCGCCGACAAGGTGGCGATCGTGCGGCCATGCCAGGCCTTTTCCATGACGATGATGTTTGGGATGTCCACGCCCCGTTGATGGCCATACAGACGCGCCAGTTTGATGGCGGCCTCATTGGCTTCAGCACCGGAGTTGCAAAAAAATGCCTGCGCCATTCCCGACAAATTACAGAGCCGGTCTGCCAACTGCTCCTGGTGCGGGATGCGATAGATGTTTGAGGTATGGATCAGCAGGGCGGCCTGATCGGCAATCGCCTTGACCAGACGGGGATGCGCATGCCCCAGTCCATTGACTGCAATCCCCGCCAGGGCATCCAGATAGCAACGCCCCGATTCATCCCACAGCCAGGCGCCATCGCCTCGTGTAAACGCGATAGGCAATCTTGCATAGGTGTTCATCAAGTGGCTCATGGAGCAATTCCTGCGCATCGGACCCGCTTTACCAAATGAAATCGGCGGCGATATTGCTATCGCCGCCGCCCAATCCTACCTTACTTCGTTGTGTCGTCGCAGACTAGGCGGCCATGCCTTTGACGGCTGCAGATAAACGGCTCTTGGTTCGAGCGGCCATATTTTTGTGGATGATCTTCTTGTCGGCAATACGGTCAATGGTGCAGGTGGCTGCCTGAAACACCGATTGGGCAGCATTCTTGTCACCGGCAGCCACAGCCTTCCGGACCTTCTTGACGGCGGTACGCAGGGTGGAACGCAGGGACATGTTGTGGGTGCGCTGCGCTTCGGCTTGCCGGGCCCGTTTTTGGGCCTGTGCGGTATTTGCCATGGTTAAGGCTCCTGTAGCCGGGAGCGGTCTATTGGAAGACGTGCTCCAGGTAAAGTTTCAGTGGAAAACCGAGGATTCTATGAGTTTTTCTGAGAAAAATCAATCTGTGTTACCCTTGCCGCTGCCCCATGAACCTCCTCAAAGCTCTGGCCCATACCAGCGGCATGACGCTGCTCTCACGGATTCTCGGATTTATCCGTGATGCGGCGGTGGCCGGTGTGTTTGGCGCCGGGGGCCTGACAGACGCCTTTTTCGTCGCGTTTCGCATTCCCAACCTGTTGCGGCGGCTGTTTGCCGAAGGGGCGTTTTCCCAGGCTTTTGTTCCCATCCTGGCTTCAGCCAAAGCACGCGATGGCGAAGAGGCGGCACACCGGTTGGTTGACCACGTGGCCACCGCTTTGACCGCTGCGGTGTTGCTGACCAGCGCGCTGGGGGTGGTGTTTGCCCCCCAGGTGGTCTGGATAACCGCTCCCGGTTTTGAGGCCGATCCGGCCAAGTTTGCGGTGACCATTCAACTGCTGCGAATCACTTTCCCTTACATTTTTTTCATTGCACTGGTTTCTCTCGCCGCAGGGGTGCTCAACACCTGGAACCGGTTCTGGGTTCCCGCCTTCACACCCGTGTTGCTCAACTTGTCATTTCTCTTCTTTACTTTGGTTGCAGCACCCTGGTTTGACCAACCCATCATGGCTCTGGCCTGGGGCGCCCTGGTGGGCGGTGCTTTGCAGTTGCTGTTTCAGTGGCCCTTTTTGCGCAGCATCCGGATGTTGCCCCGGTTGCGCTGGAATCTGCACGAACCCGGCTTGCTGCGGGTGCTCAAGTTGATGGGGCCCGCCGTCATCGGCGTCTCCGTCGGCCAGATCAGTTTGCTGATCAGCACCATTTTTGCCTCCTACCTCCCGACGGGAAGTGTCTCCTGGCTGTTCTACGCGGATCGTCTGATGGAGTTTCCCGCCGGACTCCTCGGCGCTGCCTTGGGCACCGTACTGCTTCCCAGTCTGGTCAGCCATCATGTCGCAGGTGATGAGGCCCGCTATTCCGATCTGCTGGACTGGGGGTTGCGTCTGACACTGGTACTGACTTTACCCGCTGCTGTGGCCCTGGCGGTGGCAGGAACCCCCCTGGTCTCCACCCTGTTTTTTCGAGGCGCTTTCCTGCCCCACGACGTCCTGATGGTTCGCAACGCGCTCATGGCCTACAGCCTGGGACTGACCGGCCTGATTGCCGTGAAGATCCTGGCGCCGGGATTCTATGCGCGCCAGGACATCAAGACACCCGTCAAAATTGCCATTCTGGTGTTGGGCGTAACCCAGGTCATGAATTTTCTGTTCATGATCCCATTCCAACATGCGGGGCTCGCTTTGGCCACCGGGCTGGGTGCCTGCCTTAACGCCAGCCTGCTTTACCGTGGATTGCGGCGTCGCAATCTGTATCATCCCCGCCCCGGTTGGGGCTTGTTTCTGCTTAAGCTGGCTGTGGCGCTGGGCGTCATGGGAACCGTTCTGGCCCTATTTGAAGGCGAACAGGCGCGCTGGCTGACCGGGACCAGCCTGCAGCACGTCACCTATCTGGTTCCTCTTCTTGCGGCTGCCGCCAGTGCCTACTTTGGCATGTTGTGGTTGCTGGGTTTCCGCCTCAAGGATTTTTCCAAAAGCGGGGCCTGAACAGAGGGCCCGTTTTCCCCCCTTCAACCTGCGTCACTTTCCAGGGCCTGCTGAACCACTGCCTGGGTCAAGTGGGGGGCAAACAACGCAATGAAATCGAAGGTGTACTGGCGCAGAAACGCACCCCGCCTGATACCAATACGGGTTGTGCTGTTTTCGAATAAATGACCCACATCCAACGCCCTCAATCCCTGGTCCCTGGCGGGATCGAAGGCCATCGAGGCAATGATGCCGACACCCATGCCCAACTCTACATAGGTCTTGATGACATCCGAATCCAATGCGGTCAACACCACATTGGGCGTCAGTCCGTGACGTTCAAAAGCCTGATTGATTTTTGAACGTCCGGTAAAGGCAAAGTCATAGGTGATGAGGGGAAATGCAGCCAGCTCCTCAAGGGTCAGCTCGGGACGCTCCAGCAAGGGGTGCCCGGGAGTAACCACGATGCTGCGATTCCACTGATAGCAGGGCAGGACCCGCAGGTCGGCAAATTGATCCAGGCCTTCGGTGGCGATGGCGAGATCAGCGCGCCCCGAAACCACCTCCTCGGCCACATTGATCGGATGGCCTTGATGCAGGGTCAGCTTGACCAGGGGATAGCTCTCGGAAAATCGCGCAATCACCTGCGGCAAGACATAGCGCGCCTGGGTATGCGTCGTGGCAATGGTCAGGTTGCCCGTATATTGGCTGCTGAACTCGCGCCCGGCCTCTTTCAGATTTTTAGCTTCCAGCAACACACGCTGCGCGATGGCCAGAATACGTCGTCCCGGCTCTGTCACGCTCACCACGCGCTTGCCGTTGCGAACAAAAACATCTACCCCCAACTCCTCCTCCAGCAGGCGGATCTGCTTGCTCACGCCAGGCTGGGAGGTATG